>JAHFMA010000004.1 GCA_023264475.1 Candidatus Parcubacteria bacterium
ATCGCACACCTCTACTTCGAGATGGTGCCGAGCGCGCAAATCGCTACCACTACGGCCACTACCACTCCTCCCGCCGACATCACTCCGCCGACCGTCTCCTCGTTCACTATACCTGCGACGTCATCATCGCTCACGATCCCCATCTCTTCGCTCACGGCGACAGACAATGTCGGCGTCACTGGATATATGGTCACCGAATCATCGACAGCTCCTGTTTCCGGCGCGGCAGGCTGGTCAGCGATGGTGCCATCATCGTTTACATTCGCATCAGCAGGGGCAAAGACGCTCTATGCCTGGGCCAAGGACGTTGCTGGCAATGTCTCCCAGAGCCGGTCTGCTGGAGTGACTATCACGCTCTCTCCCAGCGCTAATCTCACAGTGGACGGCTCGATCATATCCGGTCTCGAGGATGGGATCGGATCAAATGTCCAATCATGGTCCTGGAAGAAGGGCGAGATCATTCCTGCCCTTGATGCTCTCGTCGATACTCTCGGCCATAGCGCCTTCCGCGTCATCCACGATCGCATGGAATGGGCGGGCACCGGATCGACAAGGCCCGCAGCCACGCTCGCAGGCTTGCGGAGCCTAGATCCTGCTGTGCTGCAGACGGTCTATGAGTCTCCGGATATGCAGGACATGTGGAGCACGATCGGGTACTTGAATTCCAAGGGCGTGACCGGCGATCAGATCATCACAAGCTTCATGGGCTGGACAGCTCCCTGGATGGGAGGCTCCGGCGCGTATGGCGTCTCGAGCACGATCATCGATGATGCGCTGACCGACCAGGATATCGCGACCATGATCGCATCATTCGTCTATTACGGCCACCATCGTCGCGATGTGAGCGGGTCCAATCAGAACCTCAGCTTCAATTACGTCGCTCCTTTCAATGAATCAGATTGGAATGGGCTCGAAGGTCCCACGCTCACTCCTAGCCAACTGAACACGATCTATGCGGATATCTCCAACACGCTGACCGCCATGGGGGATACTGCCACCAAGATCGCCGGGCCTGATACGGCCAATAGCCCCGACTCATACACTGCCGCTCTCGGCACGTCGGCTCTCGCGCGCATGTCTGACCTCTCGTGGCATTCTTACAGCGGCAACGCTGTGGGCCTAGCCGCATCGCGCTCAGGCGTGCTCGCTGATTGGATGACCGAGACTAGCGTCTGGTGCTCCGGTTGTGATGCGAACCAGCCTCCTTCCCAGAGCGAGTGGTCATTCGGCTCCGGCATCGGCGATCTCATTCTCGGAGACCTCTTGAATGGATATTCCCGAGTGCTGACATGGGAAGCTTTCGACACATTCTATTATCATCACAACAGCTACTCTGCATGGGGGCATATAGCTTGCACTCAGGGCGGCGTAGGTTGCACGACTTCCGATAGCTTGCCAAGGACGTATAGCATCCGCGCTCGCGCTTGGCCGGAGGCGACGATCGCGCAGGGCGTTCGCCCCGGAATGTCGATGATCGGCGTCAAGTCGTCTCTTTCTGGGGTCGTTTCTGCCGCCTTCAATGATAGCGCTCAGAATGTCTTCAGCTTGATAGGTCACAACAGCAATACCAGCACGGCGAACATGAGTATCCAGCTGAACAGCCTTGCCAATGTCCAGAATTCGACGCTGCACACTTATTTCACCAATCAGTCCATGAATCTCCAGCCGCAAGCGGATGTCACCGCCGCATCTGGCGCGTTCAACGTCTCAGTGCCGGCCGACACCTTCTTCCTGATCACCAACAGAGCCTTGGGAGCCGTCGTAGCGCCGCCGACCCAATATGCCATCAACGCCTCGGCCGGCTCAGGCGGCTCGGTCAGTCCTTCAGGGACCGTCTTTGTGCCGACGGGAGGTAGCCAGACTTTCGTCTTCAGCGCCAATAGCGGATATCAGCTTGGCCAAGCCTTGGTGGATGGCCTGCCCGTCTCTCTTTCCAATGGCGCGTATACATTCACCAACGTCACAGCCGCCCACGCCTTGACCGCTAGCTTCTCTTCGACTGCGACCAATACTGCCGCGCTTGCGATCGACCCTTCTTCGCCTGCGACGGTCAAGGACAACAGCCAGACCCTCACCACAGCCTCATTCACGCCTCCAGCCGGCTCGGTGCTCTACATCGCTGTCGCCTTGAACAGCAACAACGACAACAAGGTGACCAGCATCACAGACAACCTCGCTACGCACCTCG
>JAHFMA010000033.1 GCA_023264475.1 Candidatus Parcubacteria bacterium
TCCTGCGCTTCGCCCATGACAATCACATCTTTACCACCACTCGCGGATCGGCCGCCGGCTCATTCGTGTCATATCTCACGGGCATCGTGAACGTCGACCCGATCTATTTCAACCTGCCGTTCGAGCGCTTCCTCAACCCTGACCGCCCTTCGGCTCCCGATATCGATATGGATATCGCCGATAACCGTCGCGACGAGATGATCGCTTATGCCCGCCAGAAGTACGGCGCCGACCACGTGGCCCAGATCGGCACCTTCGGCACCATGCTCGCGCGCGGCTCTGTGCGAGACGTGGCTCGCGCTATGGGCTTCGGCTTCGAAGTCGGCGACCGCATCTCCAAGCTCATCCCGCTAGGCGCCCAAGGCTTCCCCATGACGCTCGAGAGGGCCATGAAGGAAGTGCCGGAGATTCAGACCATGTACGACCAAGAGCCGGACACCCGCCGGGTCATCGATATGGCCAAGAAGATCGAGGGCTGTGCCCGCCATATCAGCGTGCATGCCGCTGGCGTGGTCATCGCGCCCGCCCCGCTCGTGGAATATACCCCGCTCCAGCTCGACCCCAAGGGCGAAGGCAAGATCATCACCCAATACGATATGTACGCCATTGAGGAGGCCGGCCTCCTCAAGCTCGACTTCCTGGGCATCCGCAACCTGGCTATCCTGGCCGACGCCGTGGATCGTGTGAAGCGCATCGAAGGTATCGATATTGATATCGATACGGTGCCGCTCGACGACAAGAAGACCTTCGACATGCTGGCGCGCGGCGAGACCATCGGCCTATTCCAGCTCAATGGCTCCGGCATGACGCGCTACCTCATCGACCTCAAGCCGACGGTCATCCACGATATCAACCTGATGATCGCTCTGTACCGCCCGGGCCCGATGGACAACATCAACGAATACATCCAGCGCAAGAATGGCCTGAAGCCCGTGACCTACCCGCACCCTTCCATGAAGAAATTCTTGGAGCCGACCTACGGCGTGATGGTGTATCAGGACGACCTCCTCATGACCGCCATCGAAGTCGCCGGCTATACCTGGGCAGAGGTAGACAAGTTCCGCAAAGCCGTGGGCAAGAAGATCCCGGAGGAGATGGCCAAACAGCACAAGACCTTCGTGGCCGGAGCCGTTAAACACGGCGGCCTCACCGAGAAGAAGGCGGAGGCGATCTGGAACCTATTCGAGCCGTTCCAGGGCTACGGCTTCAACAAGGCTCACGCGGCCTCGTACGGCAAAGTGGCCTATCAGACGGCCTACATGAAGGCGAACTTCCCGGAGATCTATATGTCGGCGGTCCTATCTGCCGAATCAGGCGACACGGAGATGATCGGTGAGATCGTCACGGAATGCCGCCGCATGGGCGTGCCAGTCTTGCCGCCGGATGTTAATGAAAGTTTTAGCCAATTCACAGTAGTGAAGGGTGCGCCGGCGGGAGACGTTCCGGAGCGAGCATTGCCGGAGGCAGGTACCACGAAACCAGAACCGCTACAGAATGATGGTGCTCGCGGAGGAACGTCTCCCGCCGGCGCGCATCGTATCCGTTTTGGTCTTGTCACGATCAAGAACTTTGGCCAAGGCGTAGCGAGCGCGATCATCGAGGAGCGCAAGCGCGCCGGCGCGTTCAAGTCGCTCGCGGATTTCCTGGACCGCGTCAAAGATCGCAACCTCAACAAGAAGTCGCTTGAGGCCCTGATCAAGTCCGGCGCGCTGGATTGCTTCGGCGAAGAGCGCGGCGCTATGCTCGCCAACATGGACCTCCTGCTCGAATACAACAAGGAGGGCGAGGACCGCCACAGCGACCAGGATTCGCTCTTCGGCGGCATGAGCGACGCTTCGAGCGTCCCTGCCCTGCACCGCGCGCCGGCGCCGGAAGCGGACATGCGCGACAAGCTGGCTTGGGAGAAGGATCTTCTAGGCCTCTACATCTCCGGCCACCCGCTCGAGAGATACCGCGAGACGATCGCCAAGAAGGATATGGACATCAAGAAAGCCAAAGAAGGCAAGGAAGGTGTGGGTGTCGTCCTAGCCATTATCGTGACCGCCGTGCGCACCGTCCAGACCAAGAATAATGAGACTATGGCCTTCCTGACCATTTCTGATTTCTCCGGCGAATCCGATGCCGTGGTCTTCCCTAGGACCTACAAGGAATTGCACACCATCCTCGTGCCAGATGCTTGTCTCGCCATCAAAGCCACCATGAATGTCAGAAATGGCGAGAAGAGCTTCGTGATCGAGAGGGCGAGGAAACTGTAATATTTTTGCATCAGCCGCGTCTCCAGTATTGCGCCTATCCAAGGAGCGATATATGAAGACCAGCCGCCAATACATACTAGGTTTGCAGATAATCACGATAATGATGCTCGGATTTGGTTTCCTAGTATCGTCTTTGATACAGACTGCTCATGCCCAATCACGCCTAGTCCCAGAATTGTCCGAGAGCTACAAGGCTCCGGTGTCTACAAGCACTATCAATACCAACAAGCAGCTAGCCAACGCACGCACAAAAACGCCCAATCCTTTTGAGTTCATAGGCCATTTCTTTTCTGGACTGATTGACGCTGTCAATAATCTACCTTAGAGTATCGCGCCTTCAGTCTTCAACAACGCCCTTTTCTTGGCCGTACCACCGCGATTGTAATCGCCAAGCTTGCCGTCAGAGCGGATGACACGATGACAAGGCACCTTGGGGTCATAATTGGCCGCCATGATGTTCCCTACGGCCCTAGAGGCCCCTGGGACGCCTGCCTTCTTGGCCACCCCGGCATAGGTCATGACCGAGCCGCGAGGGATCCTACGGACGATATCGCGCACTTTTTCGGTAAAAGTCATATTATTTTTCTTCCTTATTCTTGTTTGGTATTTGAGAATAATCAAACTCAAGCAAATATATGTTTATTAATCTATTCTCTTCCCCATCCTTGTAAATGATCATTCCCTGACAAACATTTTTCCAAAATGGCATTGGAAAATGCTTTCGATTGGCCGTAAGCAGTAAGGCACCCCTGTGGTAAACCACAGTTCCGGCAATGATAATGTCCATTGATTCAATGCTCTTGTATCCAGTGATTCCCTTATTTGAATAGACATGATAGAGGTATGAGCCGCTCATAATGATCTCTTTGGTGATAGGAATATTATCGATATAGGTTATAAGAGAAAAACAATATTCCCGGAGCTTTTCGTCGATTGCATTCTTTATAAGCTCAAAACAGGTAGCAAAAGATACGGCAAGATCGTTGCCGTTGTCCTTGAGGGTACGCAAAAGGCCCTTAGCTTGATGTCCAAATTCCTTGTTTCCACAGTAAACAAGGATATTCGTATCTACAAGTACTCTAGTGTTTTTTATCGCTCTGAACTGATCCATCGTTCTGTTTTGCTATGTATGAATCTGGCATTCTCTCGACCTTATCTGGTGTAAGCTCAATATTGTTGCCCTGAAGCAGCCTCTCAAGAGCAGGCATATCGGTGCCTTTTCCCCATGATTTATCATTAGTTTTTTCAATATATAGAGTATTCATGATGCATCAATTGTATCACCATAATGGCTAGGACAATATTGACCGATTGCCAATCATATTCTTTATTATTTGAGTTATGAAAAAAACATTTAACATGCTAACATTGAGGTCATCAGAGATTGCTGCGGTCACCAACCGCAACGGCCAAGAACGAGGATCCGGCCGAGGCAATAGGCCCTAATCTGAGCAATGAGCGCCCGTAATATACGGGAAGTCAGGTGGAACCACGGTCTCTAGATCGCCCTGACAAAGTCACGATTCACTTCGCGATTTTGTCAGGACGATTTTTTATTATTTAACTCATTATCATCATGGCCTCCCTCGAACACATCCGTCACACCCTCGCCCACCTCATGGCCGCCGCCGTCTTGGAGCTCTATCCCGAGGCCAAGCCGACCATCGGCCCCGCTATCGACAACGGCTTCTATTACGACTTCGAGTTCCCCGCCGACAAGCGCCCGACCGAGAAGGAGCTCAAGGATATCGAGAAGAAAATGCGCAAGCTCCTCCCTTCATGGAAGGAAATGACTGGAAAGGAAGTCGCATACGACGAGGCGAAAGTTTTCTTTAAAGACAACCCCTTTAAGAATGAACTCATAAGAGACATCCGTGACAAGGGCGAAAAGATGACGTTCTACACGGCTGGCAAGTTTACTGATCTTTGTCGTGGAGGCCATGTGGAAAATCCAGCTAAAGACATTCCATCTGACTCTTTTGAGCTTTCTCACATTGCAGGAGCGTACTGGAGAGGTGATGAAAAACAACCAATGCTAACTCGCATCTATGGTTTAGCCTTCAATTCAAAGGAGGAATTGGACTCCTACAATAAAATGATGGTTGAGGCCGAGAAGCGCGACCACAAGAAGCTCGGCAAGGAGCTCAAACTCTTCACGACTTCCCCGCTCATCGGTTCCGGCCTGCCGCTCCTCCAGCCCAATGGCATGATCATCCGCAAAGAGATCGAGGACTATCTCTGGGAGCTCCACAAGGATCATGGCTACAGCCGCGTCTGGACCCCGCATATCGCCAAGGAAGACCTATATATCACTTCCGGCCATGCCGCCAAGTTCGGCGATGAGCTCTTCCGCGTCCAAGGCAAAGAAGAGAAGTTCATCATGAAGCCCATGAATTGCCCGCACCATATGCAGATATTCGCGGACAATCAGTTCTCGTACCGCGACATGCCGGTGCGCTATTTCGAGCCAGCCACGGTCTATCGCGACGAGAAGTCCGGCCAGCTCGCCGGCCTCACCCGCGTACGCGCTATCACGCAGGATGACGGTCACCTCTTCTGCCGCCAGAGCCAGATCAGCGCCGAGGTCGTTACGATCATCGGCATCATCAAAGCCTTCTACACGACCATGGGCATGCTGGATGGTTATTGGGTGCGCCTCTCCACTAGAGGCGCTGACAAGAGCGCCTATATCGGCTCTGACGAGATTTGGAGCACTGCCGAGAAGGCCCTCGAGGACACAGCTGTGGCCAACAAGCTCAACTGGAAGCCGGGACCGGGCGAAGCCGCCTTCTACGGCCCCAAGCTCGACTTTATGTTCAAGGACGCCATCGGCCGTGAATGGCAGCTTGCCACCATCCAATGCGACTTCAACCTGCCGGAGCGCTTTGACCTTTCCTTCGTGCACGAGAAGGGCGAAAAGGAGCGCCCAGTCGTCATCCACCGCGCCATCTCGGGATCACTAGAGCGATTCATGGGCGTGATGATCGAGCACTATGCCGGCAACTTCCCTCTCTGGCTCTCGCCGGTGCAGGTCAAGGTGATCCCTGTCGCTGAGGCTCACGCCGATGCCGCTGCCAAGATCCGCGAGTCTTTGCGCAAAGCCGGCATCCGCGCCACGCTCGATGACAGCAACGATAGCTTCGGCAAGAAGATAAGGAACGCCAAAACAGCCCATATCCCTTATTTCATCATTATGGGTGAAAAGGACATCTCCGCCGACAAAGTCACCCTAGAATCCCGCGATAAAGGCCAGATCGGACAGCTCTCTGCCGATGAAGTCATGAAGATGCTCGCCGAGGAGATCAAAGAGAGGAAGTAGGCAAAAGAAAAAAGGGCTTCCTTTGATGGAAGCCCTTTGTGAAGCTGGAACTGTATTGTGCTGTTCAGTTACTTCTTGTAACTGTTGACGACTTCGCGGAGCGAGCTGCCTGCCTGAGATAAGGTCGGATTGACCTTCTCAGTCAGAGTGCTCACCGAAGCGATGGTGCCGTCGGGAAGGATCGTGTACATGTGCTGTATCGCCAAACGTTGTGGTTTCTGACTACGAGCTAATATCCTGACGAAGAGATGTTCGACATAGCGTGAACCCTCTGTGATGTCTCATACCGATATCAAAGTACTATGCTACCAGTATAACATACTTAGTTGCTATTTGTCAAGCACGCAAAAGGCCCCATTTTGGGGCCTTTTGGAGACTTATATTTAGAGCGTCGCACCCGTCTCTCGGTTAGATCTTCGTCTTGTTGAAGAGAAGATACATGACCGTGGCGAAGAGGACGAGGATCACGAGGACCGCGACCCAACCCCACGGGACATTGTTGAGAG
>JAHFMA010000006.1 GCA_023264475.1 Candidatus Parcubacteria bacterium
GATCATACCGAGGACCCGAATACCTTCTACGGCATCATCGGGGCGAGCGATGTGATCGGAGTGCCTGGCCCCTCATTCGAGGTCTGGACCCCTGATAACGGATATGTCGAGGTTGGCGGTGCGATGACCGTGGGCTGGCATGACATCAGTATGTCGCTTGATTCCGGCACCATCGACTATTTCATCGACGGGACGCAGGTATATGCTGACCATGGCGGCTACACGAGCAATGCAGTCTTCACGAATGCCTACATCCAAGGCGCCAATCTGCCGCCGCCGACGAACCCCTCGTCTAATCACAGTGAATTCTATTATTATGATAATGCTTTCACTTCAGTATCGGTCCCGGTCCCCGAGCCATCGACGTATGGTCTCATCGGTGCCGTCGGCCTTCTCGGCATCGTAGCGATCCGCCGCAAACAACGGCGAGCCGCTTCATAGTCCATAAGCTAGTCGCATAGTTCTTTACCCCAGGTCTCCACAGCCGCATCTATCACTAGATGCGGCTTTTTATATGCCTGGCCGCGCTGATCCTGCCATTGACCATTTTGATAGATGTGTTAGAATCCAAAGCAGAAAAGGGAATCTCCCTTTATAACCTAGTTCAACACAATACACTGCATGAGAATCATATCAGTCGCCATCATCGCATTGGCAGTCGCTTCATCCGCGTCTGCGCAATTGATCGTCACTTCGCAAGGTCCGACTCCGCTCGCCCTAGCTATCCAAGCTGGAGGAGGGTTCAATTACACCCCCTCCACGATACCTGTATCGTTCGTGTCTGCCGGACGGACGTTCACTACCGTCGCAAATCTCGCTGATTTCGTCGTTGGGAACGGCGTGACCATCGATATGTCCTACATCTCGAAGGAGTCCGGCCATACCAACTGGGTCGGCGTGACTAGCGGGTCGTTCGATGATCCGCTATACGCTCCGTACTCAGCCTCCTCCGCATCTGTCGGCTACCACTTCGACGCTCCAGTGCCCACGACATTGTCGATGGCGCTCTGGCATAGCGACAGGAGCGATAATCCGGCAAAGGTCTGGCAATCGGATCCTTCCGTAGCTAGATTCTGGGAATACACTGAGTCCGACGGGACCAAGGATTATATCCTCGGCTGGGACGACCGTTATCCTGATCTCGACAAGGACGATGGGACATTCCTGATCCAAGTCAGACAATCAGCGGCTGTTCCGGAGGCTTCGACATATGGCCTCGTAGGCGCAGTCGCGTTGCTAGGCATCGTAGCTCTTCGCAGGAAGAAAGCGATCCTCTCAACCTGAAGATACATTCAGTCACACAGCCGCACATACAGATGTGCGGCTTTTTATTGCCTGTGAAGGCTTATCTGGTCAGGAATATCACCAGAGCGACAGATCCGATGACCAAACAATAGCTAGCGAAGGTCTTGAGGGTCCTGGTCTCGAAATATCGGGTCAAAAATGCCACAGAGAGGTATGCTCCTATCGCTGCCGCGAGAGATCCAGCGATGATCTGTCCAGTCGGGAATGAGCCCCATTCCGTGAATAGCTGAGGCAGTTTCAAGACCGCAGCGGCCATGATGATCGGCGTGGCCATGAGGAAGGAGAGCCGTGCAGCATTGCGATGATCGAGGCCGACGAGCAGGCCGCCACCTAGGGTCGCACCGGTCCGGGAGAAGCCCGGCAAGAGCGCCAAGGTCTGAGCGCAACCGATCTTCAAAGCATTCATCCAGGAGAGCCCAGATATCTCAGCGTCAGAATGATCGGCAGGTGCATCGCCGGACGCAGACTTCCTGCTGAGCGACTCAGCGGCAAAGAGCATGAGGCCGTTCAATACCAAGAAGCCGGCGACGATCAAGGGCGAGGCGAACAGCATCTTCAATTTGTGCTCGAAGACCAGGCCCAGCAATCCAGCCGGTATGGTCGCTACCACGATGAGCCAACCGAGACGGGCATAGGGATCGTTCGACGTCGATGATCCGCGCGCGAAGATCGATCTCGCCATGCCGGAGATTATCTTGAGCCAATCCTTCCAGTAGAAGCCCAAGAGGACGAGAGATGTCGCCAGATGGGTCGCGACCAGGAAGATCAGGAAGAAGTCCGCATTCTGGTCTAGTTTCCAATCGAGAAGTTGTGGGACGATGATGCTATGGCCTAGGCTCGAGACAGGGAAGAGCTCGGTCGCGCCCTGGATCGCTCCGAGGATGATAGCTTGGATGTATGTGATCATATGCGCCCTAGTATACACGAGACGGTAGAGCCCGTGCTTTCCACAGTATAGCCCTTGCATTAGTCTGATAATTAATGCATAATGTTGTCCAGTTACCGCAAAAGCACATCAACAAAAGGAGCGAATATGATCTCTCTATTCAATGCCATCCTGGTATTTCTCGTCATTGTGACGATTTACGTGTGGCGTTTGTTCCTCTCGGGCATGTCCATCGAGGACAGGAATAATGTCTACATCAAACGGCGGCTCGATGTCTGGTTCTATGTCGGGGTCGGCACAGTAGCGATGATCATGCTATCAGGCAATCTGATAAGCATCGACGCCGCGCGGCCCTACATCCTAGGGCTAGGCGTCCTGTTCTATCTGGCCTTCCATATAATCATATACCTGAACAAGGTCATCAAAAAGATCTGCAATCTCTGATTGAGCTTGGCCAAGGCCCACATCCACCTGTGGGCCTTTTTATTTGGCAGATTTCGCCTTCTTGCCTCTAGAGAAGATGACCTTAAGGAAATGGAAGGTGTATTTTGCCTGAAGGAACAAGATGCCTTCTTTGGCGAAACGGCGCGCCGAGGTCTTGATGACGAGCGACGGATCATATAGGCACTTGCCGTATCTCGAGAGCCGCTTGGGCACATCAGTGTCGTCTCCGTAGAATGTGATATCCGTGTTGAATCCATCGGCGTCAGCCAGAGCGCTAGCGCGGATGAAGGTGTTGCCGCCCATGGTGATGCCGCCAAGCTTCAAAGCCTGGAAGAGCTTGTGGATGCCGGAGAAGCCGCGCTTCTGGATGTAGAGAGCCAGGTTGCGGAACCTTCCTGGGTGATCATAGTAATCATATGGCCCTGAGACGACGACGACCTGCTTGTCCTCGAAATGCTTGAGGCCTCGGGCGAGCCAATCCGGATCTGGCAGGCAGTCCGCATCCATGCGCACGATCACGGCGCCGGCGGCTTCCAGCCGCCCGCGCTCGCAGGCCCACATCGTGCCCTTGTGCTCTTCTTGCAGAACCGTGACGCCGGGGAAAGAGCGTGCGACCTCGGCTGTGCGATCGGTCGAGGCATTGTCTATGACTATCACTTCCAAGTCGCGGTGGGTCTGCGCCAGAGCCGCTTGGATGGCCTGGGCGATCGTCGCTTCTTCGTTGAATGCCGGGATGATGATGGATGCTCTCATAGGAGTCTCGCTATTGTTAGCGGATAGGCTTCCATTCGCCGGTCCATGCGTGGCCGAAGAGCTTCATGTATATCGTATTCATGTTCCACTGCAAGAGGAGCTTGGGCCAGCCGACCTTGTGGACGCGACGGCCGGTGTGATAGACCTTGAGGCCTTTCTCGTATCTGACCTTACCGATCTTGGAGATGCGCCCGAAGAGGTCGATGTCCTCGGCAGCGACCAGAGCCGGATTGTAGCCGCCGACCTGGTCGAAGGCTCGTCGGCGGATCATCTGGAACTCTCCGGCTCCCATGCCGATATGCAGGACGTCATTCACAAACCACAGATAATCATTGAAGAGGTTATATATCACCCAGTCCCAGAATGTCTCGGCGCCCGGGAGGACCCGGATGGCCACATTGACGGCAGTGAGACCGGGATCGCGCTCGAAGTGCTTGAGGATCTTGTCGAAGAAGAAATCCGGGCCGGGGATCGAACAATCGGCGTCCATGAAGATCAGGAAGTCGCCGGTCGCCACAGCTGCGCCGGCATTCCTGCCCTCGGCGATGGTCTGGCGATGCGACCCGTCGTGCACGATCACTTTGTCCGCTCCTGCTTCTCGGGCGAGCTCAGCGGTCCGGTCCTTGGACAGGCCGTCAGTGACGACGATCTCATAAGGGTAGGCTGTCAGGGCGGCTTTCAGGGACTTCACGGTCTGGCTGATGAATTTCTCTTCGTTCAGGGTCGGGATGATGATGGATATCATGATGGCGTATTAAGCGTCGAGGCGGGAGGCTTTTGCACGGAAGTATAGCCAATAGCGATAGAGGATGAAAGCCAAGATGGCCAAGCCCACGGCGAGCGTGATGCGTCCATTCCAATTATCGACGAGGATGAAGGCGTTGCTGAAATAATATCCGGCGGCGAGCATCACGCCGGTCCAGATGAATTGTCCGAGCAGGTTCACGAAGAGATACCTGCCGAAGGGGATCTTGACCATGCCGGCCGTGACCAAGGTCAGGATGGCGAAGCCGAAGCCGTTGGTGATCTTGGAGATGAAGAGCACGTAGTTGCGATAGCGATGGAAAAGGCGCCTCATCCTGGCAACGCTAGCCGTGGTCACGCCGACATAGCGTCCCCAGCGCGCCAAGAACGCTTCTCCGTATGCGCGGCCGACATGATACCAGATGGTGTCTCCGATCAAGTCGCCGACCATGAGCGCGGCGTAGATCGGCAAGACGTGGAGATAACCAAAGCTCAAGAGGATACCGAAGGTCACTGCCAAGAGCGGCCCCTGGAAAAAAGCCACCACGATGATGAGCAGGTAGATCAGGATATCGTGGTTGAGCGCGAACGCTACGATCCAGTTGAGCATTACGCGGTCTATTCTAGCGCATTTTTGTGATATATTGTCGCCATGCTTTATAAACATGTGCTCAAGCCTATCCTCTTCAAGTTCGACCCTGAAGCCGTCCACGACTTCTTCACGGATACCGGGGAATTGCTCGGCACCACGCATTTGAGCCGTACCGCGATCGATCTCGCATACGGATATCATGGCCCGGACATCTCCAGAACTGTCGATGGGATCCGATATCGCACTCCATTCCTGCTCTCGGCTGGCTTCGACTACGACGGCCATCTGACGCGCATCTTGCCGCATATCGGCCTAGGCGGCGAGGAGATAGGCTCGGTCACAGCCCGTCCATGCGAAGGCAATGCCAAGCCGCGCCTCACTCGCCTCAAGGAGTCGGAGAGCATCCTAGTCAACAAGGGCCTCCGCAACGAAGGCGTCGACGCTGTCATCGCCCGCCTCAAGTCCGTGCCGATGGAATCGATCGGAGGCATAGGCTTCGTGGCCGGCATCTCCATTGCGCGCACCAATGACGCTGCTTCTGTGCCTATTCAGGCCGGGATAGAGGACTACGTCTATTCATTCAAGCGCTTGAATGAGGAGAGCGTCGGCGACTATTACACCATCAACATCTCTTGCCCCAATTCTTTCGGCGGGGAAGCCTTCACTACGCCGGAATTGCTCGAACGGCTCCTCACCGCTATCAAGGCCATCCCGTGCACTCGGCCGGTCTATGTGAAGATGCCCATCAACCTGCCGTGGGAGCAGTTCAACGCCTTACTCCGGATCATCGACGCCAAGGGCCTGAATGGCGTGGTCATCGGCAATCTCAACAAGGACTATGATTCCTTGGACGTGCGAGCTGAGGCACCGGCCTCGTATCGCGGCGGCCTCTCGGGCAAGCCCTGCACTCATCCGTCCACAGACCTCATATACAAGACGCGCGAAGTCTACGGCAAGCGCTTCACGATCATTGGCGTCGGGGGCGTGATGTCGCCGGCGACCGCCATGGAGAAGTTCGACGCCGGCGCAGATCTCGTCCAACTCATCACCGGACTCATCTTCGAAGGCCCAGGCTTGATCAAGCAGATCTGCAAAGCAGAAGCTGCTCGCAAGAACAAATAAAAAGGGAATGGCAGGGAATAAAAAGCGGCTTACTTACGTAAGCCGCTGGCTCTTTCATGAAAATAACAACATGTCTGTCCTAACGATGCGACCTAATGGCACATCTGCGCTGCTCCAGACCGCGGACACCATTGCTCGGCGCGGCGGCTGTGCCGTTCCGACCAGGATAGCTTCCAAGAAGCATTGCTCTCGCGATTGTGCCACAACATACGACTGATCTCGGTGCGCAGGATGTTAAAGCCTTTCTCCAGAGCTTTGACCACCTTCGCAAGGACGTCGACCAATGTGTCGCTTGCATTGACGATAACCACTTGGATCGGACCCCATCGGAACTTTTTGCGCCGGTGCTCGAAACGGTGAGCCCCAAGCTCAGAGCTCTTTGTCTGGATAGGCACGGGCACCTTGCCGCCGACATCGCTCTCCACGAAGACTAGGAAGTCGATGTGATTGCGGTCGAGCTCGTCATTCGGCTTGGCATGGATGAATTCGATGACTCGGCGATACAATGATGGCGATTTGCTCTTCTTCTTGAGCGGCTGTCCAAGGAGCATCTTCAAGGCTTCCTGCACGGCGGCCTCACTGGCACGCCCACGTTCGATTGCTTCGATTGAACTTTGCATGTTCATATTCAGTTGTTAAGGTTCTCTGAGACGCTGTTCCTGAAATCTATTCTAGCTTATATCACATAGCATCCGCTGTGGATAGCGCCTTTGTGCGACAAGGTATAATGCAACTACTATCCGCAGAGTCGCTCAATTAAATCTCAAATAATCACATGAAGAAAATCCGCGTAGCGATAAATGGTTTCGGCAGGATCGGGCGCGCGTTCGTCAAGATCGCCAAAGACCGTCCGGAGATCGAGCTCGTCGCCGTGAACGATCTCGGCAACATCCAGAACTTCGCCTATCTCCTCAAGTACGACACCGCCTATGGAGTGAGCCCGTTCGAGGTCTCCGTCAGCTCCAAGGGCGATGCGCTCGTCGTCGACGGCCAGGAGATCCAGTTCGTGAGCGAGAAGGATCCGACGATGTTGCCCTGGAAGAAGCTCGGTATCGACGTGGTCGTCGAGTCGACAGGCCTCTTTACGTCTGCTGAGAAGGCCAACGCCCATATCGTCGCCGGCGCCAAGCGCGTGGTCATCTCCGCGCCGATCAAGGACGCGCCGGATGCCGCGGTGAAGGGCAAGACTATCCTCATGGCCATGAATGAGACTCAGATGGAGTCATGTCCGATCACTTCCAACGCTTCCTGCACGACCAACGCCGGCTCGCCGCTCATCGCCATCCTCGACGAGGCCATCGGCATCGAGAAGGCCCTCCTCAATACCATTCATGCCTATACCGCCAGCCAGTCGCTCGTCGACGGTCCGGCCAAGAAGGACCTGCGCGAAGGCCGAGCCGCCGCTCAGAATATCGTGCCTTCATCGACTGGCGCCGCCATCGCCGTGACCGAGGTCGCGACTCAGCTCAAGGGAAAGTTCGACGGCATCTCCATCCGCGTGCCGGTCGTGACAGGCTCGATCGTGGACGTCACCTTCCTAGCCAAGCGCCAGACGACGGCCGAAGAGGTCAACAACATCCTCAAGAAGGCCGCCACGGCCGCTCGCTGGAACGGCATCTTCGACGTGACCGAGGAGCCCTTGGTTTCGCATGACATCATCGGCAACCGCCACGCTTCGATCGCCGATCTCGCTATGACTCGCGTGGTCGGCGGCGACCTCGTCAAAGTCCTCGCTTGGTATGACAACGAGATGGGGTACACCTATACGCTAGTAGACCACGTGATCAAAGCAGGCAGGCTCATATAAAAAGAATCCCCGCCTGCCAATAGGCAAGCGGGGAAACGAGTAGATCAGACCGGGAAGGGTATCAGAGTCTGCCGGGACGCTTCGTTCTTGACGAGGCGCTTCTCGGCGAGGACCTGAGCTCCTTCTTTGCCTAGACACTGAGTGACTAACGAGATCAGGGTAGTCCGGTCGTTGTAGACCAGGCCCTCGACATCGATCGTCAGGTTCCGCGTCACGCCCCATTGCTGGAAATGACGGAAGCCGAACTTGTTCAAAGCAGTGCCGGCGGCCAAAGCGTAGGACGCTTCCTTGTCTGATCGTGAGATTTGAAGCCTTTTGTTTATGATCTTGGCTTCTGAGACGATATTTGAGAGGTGCATAAGCGAATCTGCCCAGTATTGTACTCCTAAAAATGTCATCTGTCAATATGCCGTCATGCCCATATTCCGCTAGGGTTTTGGCCGCAGATTGTCTATAATTACTCACATATGCAAATTATCCTCGCCGCTGACCATGCCGGCTACGAGCTCAAAGAAGAGCTCAAATCATTTCTGACATCAAAGGGCATGAATGTGCTGGACGTCGGCGCTCATGAGCTCAAAGACGGCGACGATTACCCGGTCTATATGGCCGCCGCGGCCCTCAAGGTGGCCGAGGACCTAACCGGCGAGACACGCGCCATCATTGTCGGCGGCTCCGGCCAAGGCGAAGCTATGGTCGCCAATCGCTTCCCGGGCGTGCGCGCCGCTGTCTGGTACGGCGGCTCCGACGAGATCATCCGCCTTTCGCGCCAGCACAATGACGCCAATATCCTCTCGATCGGCGCGCGCTTCACTGATGTTGCCACCGCCAAGCAGGCGGTCGAGCTCTGGCTGACCACGCCATTCTCCGGAGACGAGCGTCACGCCCGTCGCAATGCCTTGATCGATGCTATCGAGTGATAAGGATCGCCTTTCATATCATATGAGCAAAGCAGAGATCATCCCGGCCATCCTCCCCATGGACTTCATGGAGATTGAGGATGCGCTCGCGACCGTGAAGGGAGCGGTCAAGACCGTGCAGATCGACGTCTGCGACGGCCAGTTCGCGCCCAACCCCACTTGGCCTTATCGCAAGCACGATGACAGCTTCGAGAAGATCCTGCACGAGCAGGAAGGTCTGCCCGGCTGGCAGGACCTCGACTTCGAGATCGACCTCATGTGCAATCGTCCCGAAGGATATGTCGATGAATGGGTCTCCGCCGGTGCGACCCGTGTGATCATCCATGCCGAAGCGACCGGCGACGTCACACGCGCCATCGGCATCCTCGAGGGACGCGTCGAGGTAGGCCTCGCCCTCGGCATAGACACGCCGCTCGACGCCATCGCTGCGCACCGCGAACATATCCAGTTCATCCAGCTCATGGGCATAGACACGGTCGGATTCCAACATCAGCCTTTCGACGAGAAGGTCCTCGGCCGCATCAAAGAAGCGCGCATCATGTATCCCGGCCTGCCGATCTCCGTGGACGGCGGCGTCTCGCTCGAGACCGCGCCGGAGCTCATCGCCGCCGGTGCAGACCGACTGGTGGTCGGCTCGGCCATTTTTGCGGCGGACAATCCATACGAGGCGATCGAAAGGTTCAAAGAGCTGGCTCGATAACAGAAAACCTCTTTCAAAGGTGTTATAATCCCTGTAAATGTCCCTCACTGACGACAAAGTCAAATCTCTAGAAGGGAAAGCGCGCGACATCCGCCGCTCCATCATCGAGGCGCTCATCGAGGCCAAGTCTGGTCACACCGCCGGCCCGCTCGATATGGCCGATATCTTCACATATCTATATTTCCACGCCTTGAAGCACGACCCCAAGAAGCCTGATTGGGAATATCGCGACCGCCTCGTCCTTTCCAACGGCCACATCTGTCCTGTCCTCTACGCCACCATGGCGCACGCCGGCTATTTTCCCGTATCCGAATTGCAGACTCTGCGCAAGCTCGGCTCGCGCCTCCAGGGCCATCCGCACCGCGAATGGCTGCCGATGCTCGAGACTTCTTCCGGCCCATTGGGCTGCGGCTTGTCACAGACCGTAGGCATGGCCATCGCCGATCGTATCGATAGCGGACGCTCTTCCAGCAAGCAGTTCTATTGCCTCACGGGAGACGGCGAGCTCGACGAGGGCATGAATTGGGAGGCGATCATGATGGCCGGCAAGGAGAAGCTCCAGAATCTCACTGTCATCGTCGACCGCAACAATATCCAGATCGACGGCTTCACAGAGGACATCATGCCGCTCAACCCACTGGCTGATAAATGGCGTTCGTTCAATTGGCACGTCCAAGAGATCGACGGCCACAATTTCCGCGATATCGACAAGGCCGTCGGCGAGGCTCATGCCGTATTCGACAAGCCGTCGGTCATCATCGCCTACACGATTGCCTCCAAGGGCATCCCAGCCTTCGAACGCCAGTTCGAGTGGCATGGCAAGCCGCCGACCACGCCGGAAGAGATCGAGACAGCCAGGAACGCGCTCAAATAAATGCTCAACCCAGAATTCAAACTCAATCCGAACCTCTTCCATGACGACGTGGAGCAATTGCCTATCCGCAAAGGCTTTGGCGAAGGCCTGCTCAAGGCCGCCGAAATAGACAAAAGGGTAGTCGGTCTCTGCGCGGACCTCACCGAGTCCACGCACATGCTCCCGTTCAAACAGAAATTCCCTGAGCGCTTCATCGAGATCGGCATTGCGGAGCAGAATCTCGCCGGCATCGCCTCCGGTATGGCCGCTATGGGCAAGATCCCGTTCATTACCTCATATGCCATGTTCTCGCCAGGCAGGAATTGGGAGCAGATCCGCACGACCATCGCCTATAATGACCGACCTGTGAAGATCGCCGGCTCGCACGCCGGAGTATCTGTTGGCCCAGACGGCGGCACGCACCAAGCCATCGAGGATATCGCTATCACCCGCGTCATCCCACGCATGGTCGTGATCTCGCCCTGTGACGCCATCGAAGCTCGCAAGGCCACCATGGCCGCCGCCAAGACCGACCAGCCGACCTACATCCGCCTCGCTCGCGAGAAGACACCGGTCATCACTACGGAGGACACACCATTCGAGATCGGCCGTGCTCAACTCGTCTATATGCCTGAGGCCAAGAAGCATCCCAAAGGCACCAATGGCCATCTCTACGATGCCGCGATCATCGCGACTGGCGCCTTGCTCCACAAGGCCATCAAAGCCGCTCACGCCCTCTCTTCTTCAGGCAAGAAGGTGGCGGTGCTCAATCTAGCCACGGTGAAACCGCTCGACGAGCAGGCCGTCATCCGCCTGGCCACCGAGGCCGGTGCTATCGTGACCGTCGAGGAGCATCAGATCGCCGGCGGCATGGGCTCAGCCGTAGCTGAATGCCTAGCCGCTCATCGCCCGGTGCCCATCGAATTCATCGGCGTCAGAGACCAGTTCGGCCAATCCGGCAAGCCTGATGAGCTCATCGAGCTCTATAGCATGGGCGAATCACACATCAAGGAGGCTTTGCAGAGGGTCATGACCAGGAAATAGGCCGCGGCTCGTTTATCCACAAACCCATTGCGCCAAGAAAGGCCCAGTGCTACGCTTGTCATATGAACGCAGTGATTACGAAGGTCTCAGTCTCGATGTCCGTCTCCGATATCCGGGGACGGGTCGGGATCCAGTCTTTGTAACGAATCTCCTAGATTAGGTACAAGAACAGGCTCCCGACCCAGGGAGCCTTTCGCTTATCCTCCGCGCGACAGCGGCAGGAACGAAGGCGGACAGCACATTGCATAGCCAACATATAGGAGCAAGATCGCATGAGCGGCACAAAGACAGCGACAACGGACAAGGTCGGATCGGCGCCAAGCGCAGGATCCTCGATTGTGAGTGAGAGCCATGGCTTCACAGGCATCCCGTGGTGCTCGGATAACTCTTCTTCGCCTCCCGGCCTTATGCCGAGAGCCGGAGAGATGGAGCAGCCAATGGAACATCTGAATGATCCCGAAGTCCGCCTAGCCTCGGACTGATAGCCCAGCCGTCATCCCATAGTGGATGACGGCTTTTTGCTTATTGTAAGACTCTACTCTTAAGGGGTGGTAGTTGTGGCTAGGTTTTTGCGAGCGTTCAAACTTCACGAAAATTTTCGTGATATTTGAACGTTGGCGGAGAAGTATGACTAATTCTCGCCAAAAACCTCATGTACACAATTCAAAAAGCATTGCCTCATTACCCTTGTGGCATATGACTCGTTTGGGACGACAAAATATTGTGCGACACAAAACAGGCCTTCAGGATTTTTGCAGGAATGAGGTGTTCCATTTGTGTCAGAGTTCAAACAAAATCTCGCGCTAGCCACCCCAAAAGGAAAAGTCTTACCACATATGTTATAGTCGGGTTCTCAATCAACCACCACTCACTACCATGAGCATTTTTAAGCTTTCTACCAAGTTCGCGCCTGCCGGAGATCAGCCCAAAGCCATCGAAGGGCTCATTTCTGGACTCAAGAAAGGCCTCTCGCGCCAGACTCTCCTCGGCGTGACCGGATCCGGCAAGACATTCACGGCAGCCAATGTCATCACTCAGATCGGCAAGCCGACCCTCGTCATCGCCCACAACAAGACCCTCGCCGCCCAGCTCGCCCAGGAGTACCGCGAATTCTTCCCGGACAATGCCGTGCATTATTTCGTCTCTTACTACGATTACTACCAGCCTGAGGCATATATCCCTTCTAGCGATACCTATATCGAGAAGGAAGCCATGATCAACGAAGAGATTGAGCGCCTCCGCCATGCTTCTACTCAGGCCCTCCTCACCAGGAAGGACGTCATCATCGTGGCGTCCGTCTCGTGCATATACGGCCTCGGCAGTCCCGAGCAGTACCAGAAGGTCAATCTCAAGCTCGCCGTCGGCATGGAGCTCTCCCGCGCCGAGCTCATCCGCAGGCTCATCGACATCCATTTCGAACGCACCAATGCCGACCTCAATTCCGGCCAATTCCGTGCGACAGGCAATACCCTAGAGGTCATGCCCGTCAACGAGCGCACGGTCTATCGTTTCGAATACGATGGTCCCAAGGTGAGCGCCATCATCGAGATCGACCCGGTGAGCCGCAGCTTGCGTGGCAACCATGACACTATATTCATTTTCCCGGCAAAGCACTTCATCGCAAGCGACGAACAGAATGCCGCGGCCCTAGGCACCATCAAGGCCGAGCTCGAAAGCCGCCTCAAGGAGCTAGAGAAAGCCGGCAAGGTCCTCGAAGCCGAGCGCCTCAAGCGCCGCGTCAAATATGACCTCGCTATGATCCGCGAGATCGGCTACACCAACGGCATCGAGAACTATTCCCGACATTTCAGCGGCCATATGCCTGGTCAGCCGCCGGACACCTTGCTGTCATATTTCCCGCACAAGGCCGACGGCTCGCCTGACTTCCTGACTGTCATCGACGAATCCCACGTCACCGTGCCTCAGCTCAACGGCATGTTCGCCGGCGATCAGAGCCGCAAAGAGACCCTGGTCGAGCACGGCTTCCGCCTGCCCAGCGCCAAGGACAACCGTCCGCTCAAATTCGACGAGTTCATCGAGCGCGTCGGGGCCATCATATTCACATCCGCTACTCCTGGCCCGTACGAGAAGAAGGTGAGCGACAGGACTGTCGAGCAGGTCATCCGCCCGACTGGCCTCGTAGACCCGCAGGTGGAAATCCGTCCGATCATCGAGAAGGGCAAATACAAAGGCCAGATCTTCGACTTCATCGAGGAAGCAGAGAAGACGATTAAGAAGGGCGATCGCATCCTAGCCACCACTCTCACCAAGAAGATGGCCGAGGACCTGTCCGAATTCCTCAAGGAGAAGAAGATCAAGGCCGCTTATCTCCATAGCGACGTGAAGACCATCGAGCGCATCACCATCCTCACCGATTTCCGCAAAGGGAAGTACGACATCCTTGTGGGCGTCAACCTCCTCCGTGAGGGCCTCGACCTGCCAGAAGTCTCGCTCATCGGCATTCTCGACGCCGACAAGGAGGGCTTCCTACGCTCCGAGACCGCCCTCATCCAGACCATCGGCCGTGCCGCTCGCAATGCCGCCGGTCGTGTCATCCTCTATGCCGACAATCTGACCGGATCCATGGACAATGCCATCCGCGAGACTGACCGCCGCCGCAAGATCCAGGTGGCCTATAACAAGGAGCATGGCATCACTCCCACAACTATCCTCAAGGCTATCCACGACATCACCGACCAGCTCCGTAGCGAGCATGACAAGGCGGTCTATGAGATGGTCCGGATCGACGAGAAAATGGCTGAATCAGACCCCAAGAAGCTCTTGCGCATGAAGGAAGAGGCGATGGCTGAGGCCGTGAAGGCGCTGGATTTCGAGACGGCGGCTCTGATACGAGATGAGATGTTCAAGTTGCAGGAGAAGATGGGGTGGGGAGTAAAAGTTCCAAAATCAAGATAAAACAAGGAAGATGACTGCAATTTACTATCTGATAAATTTACAAATAGATGCTAATATTAAGTGCAATCTTAATTATTAAACATTAAATACACTAATGAAATTTCCACGATCAAAAAAACTGGTTTTTTGCAACAATAAGGGTGGCGTGGGCAAAACAACTCTTGCATTTAATGTTGGTATTGAATTGGCTAAAAAAGGCTATAAAACTGCCCTTATTGA
Organism: Candidatus Parcubacteria bacterium; assembly: GCA_023264475.1. GTDB lineage: Bacteria > Patescibacteriota > Minisyncoccia > Phycocordibacterales > PALSA-1337 > C7867-002. The sequence goes on from JAHFMA010000006.1 coordinate 14,306, forward strand.
TCTTGACCCGCAAGGAAATCTTACACTGCAATCCTTAGGTCTTGATTTTTACCAGGACAATCTTTTTTCTCATAAGGAAAAGACCATATACGATGTTTTAAAACCAAAATTATCTGGTAGTGGAGATATTGATTTATCCGTTCCCCTTGTAAAAATAAGGGACAATTTGTTTATATTGCCTGGAGATATTCAGTTGTCCTTACATGAAGACCTATTGCTTACAGGATTTCCTCAGGCAGCAGCTGGCACATTAAGAGGTTATTCTGATACAAGCGCAATTGATAGATATATTGCGGAAATTGGCGCACAAGAAGGCATTGATGTATTTATAATTGACACATCTCCGAGTCTCGGTGTTCTTAACAGGGTTGTATTTCTAGGGGCTGACTACTTTGTAGTTCCGATCACAGCTGATAGCTATAGCGTACAGGGTGTAAGAAATCTTGGAGAGGTTTTTGATGGATGGAAAAAACATTGGAAAAATACAGCCAAGGCTACTATCGTAGCTGGCCAAACTCCTGCTAATCATGTCCTCGGTGGAGATGCTTTATTCATAGGTTATATTATGAATTCATTTAATGTATATGCTAATAGAACCTTGAGAAGGCAAGGGGATTGGTTTAAAAAAATACCTGATGAAGTAAGGGTCGCACTTTCTGAGAAACATTGCAGAAATGGCCTCGTCGAAAAGAGTTGGTCTAAACCAATTGGCGAGATTCAGGACCTTGGCCAACTTACTGCAATATGCATGGAGCAGAATATGGGTGTACAGGAGCTTGAAAGGGGTAAAATAAAGGAACTTAATCTTGCCGGTACTAAAGAACTTCAAGAAAAGGCTATTGAAGGCTTGGATAAGCTCAGTAACAATATAATTGATGTTTTAACAAAATATTAGACATCATCATGCTCACCACCATAGTCATCATCGTCGCCCTATTATTCGCCTCTCTCCGCGTTGTCAAAGAATACGACCGTGGCGTGATCTTCTTCCTGGGCAAATGCACCGGTGTGCGCGGCCCGGGCCTCATCATCCTCGTCCCGATCTTCGAGCGCATGACCAAGGTCACCTTGCGCACGATCACTATGAATATCCCGTCGCAGAAGATCATCACCAAGGACAACGTCTCCATCGACATCGCTGCCGTCGCCTATTACCACATCGTAGATCCGAAGAAGTCGGTCATCGCCATCGAGAATGTCTATGACGCCGTCAATCAGATCAGCCAGACGACCGTCAGGAATATCGTCGGCAAATTCTCGCTCGACCAGCTCTTGTCGCAGACGGGGGACATTAATGTGCAGATCAAGGATGTCATCGACGCTCATACCGAACCTTGGGGCGCACAGGTCACCGCCGTCGAGATCAAAGACATCACCTTGCCCGAGAATATGCAGCGCGCCATGGCCAAAGAAGCCGAAGCCGAGCGCGAGCGCCGCGCCAAGATTGTAGCCGCAGAGGGCGAATTCCAGGCCTCAGTGAAGCTCGGCCAGGCCGCGGATATCATCGCTCAGCACCCTGTCGCCCTCCAGCTCCGTACCCTCCAGACCATGTCTGAGATTGCCACAGAGAAGAACTCCACCATCATATTCCCGGCCCAATTCATGACGACTGTGCAAGAAGCTATTGCCACCATCAGGGGAGACTCCAAAAGCAAATAATAGGGTATAATACCTCCCATATGCAGCCGGCCGCTGTCACCCCAAAAAAGGAGAAGATCCTCATCATCGAGAGCGACACGACCTTCGGCGCCCAAGTCGCCGAGGCCCTCAAGGCCGCCGGCTACGAACAGCTCTTCCTCATGAAGTCGGCCGCAGACGGCATGAAGGCTATATACGACTATCTCCCGCACCTGGTCATCCTCGACGCCACTCTTTCCGATGGGGACGGCTACGGCATCCTCGCCAAGAAGCAGGCCGAACCACTCATCTCCAAGATCCCGCTCTTCCTCATGTCCACCCAGGGTTCACCGATCGACATGAGCAAGGTGCCCGCCAACAGCGTCAAGGAATTCCTTATCTCTACTCACGTGAGCCCGCTGGATATCGTGAGCAAGATCGACCATCAGTTCGGCCATGACCAGAAGCCCGCGGCCACCGACGCCTCGGACGAGGCTCTTTCCAAGAAGATCCTCTGGGTCGAGGATGACCGCCTCATCGGCAGCATCCTCGCCAAGAAGCTCGTCGCGACGGGTTTCGACCTATTCCATGCCAAGAGCGGCCAAGAGGCCCTCGAGGCCATGAAGCAGGTCGTGCCAGACGCCATCGTCCTAGACCTCGTGCTCCCCGGCATGAGCGGCTTCGACATCCTGCAGGCCGCTCGTCGAGATCCGCGCCTCAAGAGCGTGCCGGCCATGATCCTCTCCAACCTGAGCAAACAGAGCGATATCGAGCGCGCCAAAGCGCTTGGCGCGCAGAAATTCCTGGTCAAAGCGTCCGTTTCTCTCGATCAGATC
>JAHFMA010000034.1 GCA_023264475.1 Candidatus Parcubacteria bacterium
GACGTCGGCGGGGTCTTGAGCTTGAAATCGTAGGTGCGGTCCTCGTAGACGGAGATGACGACCGGGATCATGTCGCCCATCATATTCTTGGTAGCCTCATTGAACTTCTTGGTGAAGTCGCCGATGTTGACGCCGGCCTGACCGAGGGTCGGACCGAGCGGAGGCGCAGGAGTGGCCTTGCCGGCTGGGGCGATGACTTTGACTGTTTTGACTATCTTCTTGGCCATGTGAGTGTGTTGAGGTTACCTTATACTTTCTTAACTTGCAAGAAATCGAGCTCGACGGGGGTCTCGCGGCCGAACATGGAGACCAGGACCTTGATCTTGCCGCGCTGAGTGTCCACCTCTCCGACTTTGCCCTCGAAGTCCTTGAACGGGCCGTCCGCGACCTTGACGAGGTCGCCCGGGACGAGGTCGATCATATGCTGGGTCTCGCCGTTGTTCATGCGGGCAAAGAGCGAGTCGACTTCGGCTTTCTCGAGAGGCACCGGGAAGACGCCTGAGCCGACGAAGCCGGTCACGCGGGGGGTGTTGCGGACAACGTACCAGGAATCATCGGTGACGATCATATCCACGAGCACGTAGCCTGGGTAGATCTTCTCCTCCTCTTCGACGCGCTTGCCGCCCTTGACCTTGATCTTCTTCTCGGTCGGAACGATCACAGCGAAGATCTTGTCCTCCATGCCGAGAGACTCGATGCGCTGTTTGAGGTTGCGGGCCACGGCGTTCTCATACCCTGCATAGGTGTGGATGGCGTACCAGGCGCGCTCTCCGGTTGTGTGCTGTTTGGCCATGTTGTTTGATTAACGGAAAAGGAGGGTGAGGAGGCGGGAGAATACGAAATCGCTCACTCCGAGGAGCGCTGAGGTGGCAAGGGAGATGCCGATGACGGCCGCCGTGAAGCGGAGAGTCTCTGCGCGAGTCGGCCAGTTGACGTGGGTGAGCTCGGTGCGGGTATCCTTGATGTAGTTGAGTAATCTCATGTTTTTCGTATTAAAAAACCCCTGCGGGGTATTACCTGACCAGAATATACCCGAATCGGCAAGAAGTCAAATCGACGTGGAAATAAAGCCCCGCCATTTCGTAAGAAAGTGCGGGGCCAAGGACTAAGTATAAAGGACCAAAAGGTCCAAGAAATTTAGCGCTGAGAACTACTTGCGAACACCGGCGAACCACCACCCGTCGTGCCAGTCGTTGTCGCTACGGCGGACGCTCACCTCGCGCTCGTCGTCCCAACGGTAGAACGTGGCGTAGCACCAGTTGCCCTTGGCATCTTTCCAATGAGTGCCGTGAGGCTTCTCATCGGCGAAGGCGGGGTCGGCTTCATTCACGGCGGCGACAGAGATCGGATCGGCGGGCTTGAGGCCACGCAGTTCGAACTCCTTTTCGAGGTCGTCATCGGAGATGAAACCGTTGCGCTCCGAGAGGTCGGGTTTGAAAAACACGACTTCAACTTCGTCGCCTTCACCTTTCGGCATCGCATCCACGACCTTGCGGTCTGTGTACTGCGCGCGGCCGGTGGCCTCGATCGCCTCTTGCTGAGAGCGACCGCGATTCACCTTGGCGGTGCGGACGATGAGGTTCGAGACCGCTTCAGCGCGTTCGCGGAAGGGAGTGAACATCATCATTCCGAGATTCTCGACACCGAGAACCTGTTGAGCGACATCCGAGGTGATCTCGGAACGATGCTTGCGCATCGCGTCGCGGAGTTTGTTGACGGCGTTTTCGATTTGGCCGTCGGTCATTTCGGCTGCAGTCATGATCTGTGTCATGGTGTCATCCTTTCGTATTTAATTTCCCTCTACGCCGAGGAGGCACTATGGGCCGGTATGGTCATAGCGAGGAGAGGCCCAAGATTGAGCCGCTTTTCGCTATGACCATTCGCAAGTTAGATTTCAAGGAACTCCCTGATTCGCCCACTATTATACACCACATAATGCCAACTTGTCAACTAGTGCAAAAGCGCCCGCTTTGGGCGGGCGCTTCGTGCCATTCATGCCTATATGAGGCTCTTATCGGATCTCGTAGGAGATCGAGACGTTGCTGGTGATCTTCTGCTCGCCAGCCGGGACTTCCGGGACGGCGACAGCGCCAGCAGAGCTCATCACCTTGGAATCCATGGAGTACATGAGCGCGCGAGGGACGCTGTTATTCTCGGAGAAGCTAATGATGCGGACGAGCTTGACGCCGAGCTGTTTGGCGAGCGACTCAGCCTTGGCTTGGGCGGCGGCGATGGCCTTGGCGCGAGCTTCGGCTTGGACGGCCTCGGGCTTGTCGACCGCGAAGGTCAGGCCATTCACATTCTCGACCTCGAGAGCGCCGATCGTCGAGAAGATAGCGCCGGCCTTGGAGAGGTCGCGTACCTTGATCTGGATGGTCTGGCTCACGTCATAGCCGGTGAGGATGGACTTGCCACCCGGGCAATATGACACTGCGGAAGACGAGCTATAAGCCGGGCAGACGGCGCTCTGATACTCATAATGCGGGTTGATATTGTAGGACTGGGTCTGGATGTCCTTGTCAGCGATACCGGCGTCGCGCACAGCCTTGAGAGCGGCGTTGGTCTTGGTTGTGGCCTTGGTCTGAGCATCGGCGACCGTCTTGGCATTCTCATTGACCGTGAAGGAGAAGGTGGCGATATCCGGGGCAGACACAGCATCGCCGGAGCCGTCGACACTGATCATGCTGGTCGCATCTGTGCCGTGACCGACATAACCGATCTCTTTGATGGTCTTTATGGAAAGCACAGCTAGGAAAGCGGTGAGCAAAATAGCCGCCATCGAGAGCGAGCTCCAAAGGTTCTTGTTGATATTCATATTTATTTATTATTAGTAACAGGTATCTAAGACGCTCTAAATGATAACTTCTTACACGCGAGCGCACAAATCGACGAGATTCTCGATGAGGCCGAGCACGGTCATGGGGCCGACTCCCCCGGGGACAGGCGTGATAGCTCCGGCATCGCCTAGCGCCGGCAGGACCGCCGCGAAGTCGACGTCGCCGACGAGCTTGCGGCCGGGGATCTCTTCTTCGAGCTTCTCGCGCTTGGCGTCGTTGATGCCGACGTCTATGACCACAGCGCCTTCGTGCACATGGCCGGGACCGATGAGCGCGGGACGGCCGGCAGCCACGATGAGGACGTCGGCCTTCTTGGTCTCTTGGGCCAGGTCGGCAGTGCGAGAATGGCAAATGGTCACTGTGGCGTTCTCATTCAAGGCCAGAGCGGCCAAGGGCTTGCCGACGAGCATAGAGCGGCCGACCACGACGACATGCTTGCCGAAGAGGCTGAGCTTGTAGTGCTCCAAGAGCTCCTTCACGCCGCGAGCGGTGGCCGGCATGATGGCGTCTTCCCTGCCCTCGAGCCAATGCTTCACATTGAGTGCAGTCAGGCCGTCGGCGTCTTTGCGCGGGTCGATGGCTTCGATGACAGCATCCTGATCTATCGTGATAGGCAAAGGCAGCTGCACGATGATCCCATGAATGTCGTGGCTAGCATTGCATTCCTGCACTGACTTGATGACATCTGCTTGTGAGGCATCCTCGGAAAGATGGATATGGCGGGTCTTGGCGCCGACCTTCACGGCAAAGGCGGATTTGGCCTTGATGAAGGCTGTAGAGTCTGGCCGATCGCCGACTTGGATGATGGCGAGGGTCGGTGGCGCGATCAGAGCCTTGATCCTGGCCTGAAGAGCGGGCATGTAGGCCTCGCGCGCGGCGCGGCCATCGATGATGAGGGCTGGCATAGCTATAACATAGCATATTTTGACATAGAATCGAGCCGGGGGTAGCATGCATCCAGAGTCACGAACTGCAATTTCAAAACACGGGAGGCTACAATGGAAAAGGCGAAGCAAGTCAGAGACATGCCTGTCACGGACCGGCCTCATGGCTATGTCTTTGTAGACAGGTCTAGGAAGGTCAATCACGGGATCTACTCTCATCGTTTCGAAGTCGTAGACATCGAAACGAACATAAGGTACGGCGAGAGAGACTTCACGTTCTATTGCCAAGTCTCGGACATGGACCGCATGGCCAAGACTTACGGCATGTTCGTCTTCTTGGATGAGAACGGCCACAAACTGCTCCTCATGAGCTCTATCCGCTATTGGGACAGGAGCCGTCTGACCGTCGAGCATGAGACGATCATCGCTGACAATAGGTTCGCCAATATCGCCGAAACCGTCGTGCTATTCCTGCATGCCATAGTGCACGAATGGTTCATCAGGGATTGCGCGCCGATGAAAAGCGACGGTTCCGGCAGATCAGAGGCGTGGTACAGGATATTCACTCAGACAGACACTGTGGAGATCACCGCCGGCTGCGGCGTCTCCATGAGAGCGCTCATCGCCATGGCGCACGACAACAACTCGCTCAAGTGATTGAGCGGGTTTTTTATTACAAAAAGGGCTTATCGCTTGGACCAACGGGCGAATATGCCGGAAGGCAAAAGGCGGCCGCTCCCAGCCTCCTCGATAGCGAGCTCTCCTATCTCGATCTCGCCGCCATGCTTCTCTACGAGCGGGAGCAGATTGTTGCGATAAGCGATGGAAGAATACCCGGCAGAATAGCCATTGATCAAGAAGAAGAGCGGATCCGGCTTGAGCAATTTCTTGCAATCTTCTATGAGAGGCAGGAAATGCTCCTCGATCTTCCAGAGCTCATTGGATGGGCCGTGACCGAAGGCAGGAGGATCCATGATGATGCCGTCATAGGCGCGGCCACGGCGGATCTCCCTCTCCACGAAGAGGCGCGCATCCTCGATGATCCAGCGGATCGGCTTGTCGGCGAGGCCAGAAAGCTCGGCATTGTCGCGCGCCCAAGTCACCGCGGCCTTGGAACCGTCGATGTGGACGACCTTGGCGCCGGCTTGGGCACAAGCGAGGCTAGCGCCGCCGGTATAGCCGAAGAGGTTGAGGACTTCGACGTCCTTCTTGGGCTCTATGAGGCCGCGTAACCAATCCCAATTCGGAGATTGCTCCGGGAAGAGGCCGGTGTGCTTGAAGGCGGTAGGCTTGATCCACATCTTGAGACCGCCGAAATCTATGCCCCAGCGATCGTCGGTCTGCTTCTTGTATGACCATTCGGCTCCCTCGTCGCCGCGCTTGAAATAGGCGTCGGCCTTGGCCCATTCTGCCTCGGGCAAATGCTTGGCCCAAAGCGCTTGAGGATCGGGACGAGATAGGACATATGAGCCGAAGCGCTCGAGCTTCTCGCCTTCTCCGGAATCGAGCAGCTCGTATCCGGAGCTAGGCTTGGTGATGAGGATCTTGGGTTCTGGCATATTATGGATCGATGAGGGATATCGGGGCTTCAGGCTGAGCCTTGGAAGAATTGCGGAGCATATATATGGCCACCAGGAAGAGCAGAATAGATGTCGTAGCTGAGCCCATGCAATATATGCAGATGGACTTGAGGATGACGAGCTGGAGATAGACGAACCAAAGCGACATGAGGAAGCCGAGCGCGGTCATGAGGTATGTGCCCTTCAAGATCATGCTGTGATAGCGAGAGATCTTGCCGCTGCCATGCTTGGACTCTAGATACAAGAAAGCGCCGACGGCGATCGTGAGGTAATACAGAGAACCGAGCAACGAGACGGGCATGCCTAGGACGACTGAGTATTGGCTCGTGAGGACGGTGGCGCATCCTTCAGTGACCGAACATGGCGGGATGACGCCGCGGAAATGCTCGACGGTGAGATACGTAGCATCTGCAAAACCGAGCAGCGCGAGCAGCATGAATAGCCCGATCGCCCCGGAATGGGCATCAGCGAGCGGCAGCCTCAATGATCGCTTTAAATGCTTCATAGTTTTGGGGGTTCTCGATGGGCTTGCCATTCACGAAGAAGGTGGGAGTGTAGCTCAGCTTGATGGCTTGAG
>JAHFMA010000035.1 GCA_023264475.1 Candidatus Parcubacteria bacterium
CTGGCCGTGAGTGCGAGGACCGCCATGGAAGCCGTGGCGCTTGACCACGCCCTGGAAGCCCTTGCCTTTGGAGATAGCCGAGACGGCTACGACATCGCCAGGCTGGAATTGAGATAGCTCGATCTTGTCGCCGACTTTGAGGGCCGGAGCGTCCATGCGGAACTCCTTGACCGAGGCGAACGAGCCGAGGTCCTTCCACTGCCCTTTCTGGGGCTTGGCGATGCGCGCGGCATTGCGTGTGCCCTCGCCGATCTGGACAGCCTCGTAGCCATCGACGTCCTTGGAACGGACTTGGGTGACGACATTGCCGCGGACTGCGACAGCGGTGACGGGAGTGGCCTCGCCAGCGGCTCCGTAGATCTGGGTCATATTCAGCTTTCTTCCGATGATGAATTTCATGATGGTGAGGACGACCGCGTCTTACGGCGCGGTCTAGCCTATATAGGGTTTACATCATCTTTACGTCGATGTTCACGCCTGAAGGCAGACTGAGGTTCGTAAGGGCTTCGATGACCTTGGGATTCGGGTTGAGGATATCGACAAGGCGCTTGTGCACGCGCATCTCGAATTGCTCACGGGCATTCTTGTCGATGAATGACGAGCGGTTGACCGTGTACTTCTTGATCTCGGTCGGCAGGGGCACTGGACCGTGGATCACCGCATCATAGCGAGCGGCGGTATCCATGATCTGGCGGAGCGAAGCATCGAGGATCTTGTGCTCGTAGGCGCGCACACGGATGCGGAGATGAGGGACAGCGCCTTCGGCCTTGGCCTTCTTGGCGCGGACTGGCTTTGCCGCTGCTTTCTTGGTTGTTTCCTTTGCCGCTGCCATGATGGTGTTCTTAATGTTCGATTATTAGGCGATGACCTTGGTGACGACGCCGGAACCGACGGTCTTGCCACCTTCGCGGACGGCGAAGCGCATCGGGGCTTCGAGAGCGACCGGAGCGACGAGCTTGACCTTGAAGGTCACAGTGTCACCCGGCATGACCATCTCCACCTTCTCGGCGAGAGTCACTTCACCCGTGACGTCAGTCGTGCGGATGTAGAACTGAGGCTTGTAACCGGTGAAGAACGGAGTGTGGCGGCCACCCTCTTCCTTCTTCAAGATATAGACTTCAGCCTCGAACTCGGTGTGAGGCTTGACGGAACCCGGCTTGCAGAGCACCTGGCCGCGGGACACATCGTCCTTGGCGGTGCCGCGGAGGAGGAGGCCGGCGTTGTCGCCAGCGATACCCTCCTTGAGCTGCTTGTTGAACATCTCGATGCCGGTGATGGTCGTCTTGGCAGTGTCGCGGAAGCCGACGATCTCGACTTCATCGCCTACCTTGACGATGCCGCGCTCGATGCGACCGGTGACGACGGTGCCACGGCCTTCGATCGAGAAGATGTCTTCGATCGGCATGAGGAACGGCTTGTCGGTCTCACGTACAGGCTCAGGGATATAGTTGTCGAGAGCGTCAATGAGCTCGTCGATCTTCTTGGACCATTCTGCATCACCTTCGAGAGCCTTGAGAGCGGAACCGCGGATGACCGGGGCGTTCTTGCCGTCGAAGTTATACTTGGTGAGGAGTTCACGCACTTCCTCTTCCACGAGGTCGATGAGGTCTTTCTCCTCTACTGCGTCGCACTTGTTGAGGAAAACGAGCACCTTCGGCACGCCGATCTGTCCGGCGAGGAGGATGTGCTCGCGAGTCTGTGGCATGACGCCGTCTAGAGCGGAAACCACGAGGATAGCGCCGTCCATCTGAGCGGCACCGGTGATCATGTTCTTGATATAGTCAGCGTGGCCCGGAGCGTCGATGTGGGCGTAGTGCCTCTTCGGGCTCTCGTATTCGACGTGAGCGAGCGAGATGGTGACGGTCTTGGAAGCATCGCGGACGGTGCCTCCCTTGGTGATATCTGCATAGGCCTTCGCGGTAGCGAGACCCTTCTTGGCCTGAACTGCGACGATCGCGGCCGTCAAAGTAGACTTGCCGTGGTCGATGTGACCGATAGTGCCGACGTTGACGTGCGGCTTTGTGCGATTGAATTCTGCTGCCATATGATTATTGATTTAGCGCTTTGGTTCGCATTGTCTGGGCGTGATGCCAAACAGCGAGAACCAAAGATAAATTGTTAATAGGACTTATAAAGATTACTTTGTCTCTCCGTCGTTCGGACGTTGTGAATGTAAACATTCACACGATCCTCTCTAGGAGAGATAAAACGCCCTAAGGCGCGTGCGATGAGGATAGCACAAGGCCCTGGAAAGCGCAAATTAATCCGTGATCGTGAAGTAATTGTCGCTAGAATCACAACCGGTCGGCTGATAGTAGCTGTCATAACGGCAAATCGTGACTATATATGTGCCACTCGGAGCCGTGGTGCCAGTAGAGCCGTTCAAGGTCACACTGCCGACATTCCAGACCGATGAGCCCGAATTGGGGGCGCTCTGCTGGATGGTATAGGTCGGACGATACATCGCGGTGCAGAAACTGCCCGACGGACAACGATAATCCATGGTGATACGGACATATCCACTCTGATTTACGTAAGGATAGGCCGAGGCGTAGGGATAATTGTTGCTTTGCCCTGTCCAAGAAATCGTGTGCTGGGTGCCGAGCTTCCAAGATTCGCCGCCGTTCGGCGATATGACCTTGAGATCCTGGCTGTTGCCTACGGAACCGACGTTGACAGTAGTCTTCGAGGTGGTGAACAAGCCGGCGCTGTTCTTCACGGTGAAAGAGACCGTGAATATACCGGTGGTCGAGTAAGAGTGGGTGAAAGACGTATTCTGAGTGGTCTGTCCAACCGAAGAAACAGCTGAGGCATAAGGCAGAATCGGCTGATCGCCCCAGTCCACAGTGTAGCTCAGCGTGCCGTTCAGGGGATCATAGGCGTGAATGGTCCAAGTGCCTGTTTGCCCTACCGATAGCGTGGTCGGCGCATCGATGCCGCTCACGACCGGCGTCTGATTGCCGTAGGGCGGATTGGTGCCGCTCGAATATATCGAGAATGCGCTGTCGCTGACGTCGCAATTGGATGTCCCGGTCTCGCAGATCTGCACGGTGTAGCGTCCGTCCGGCACGGTCGTGATAGAGGACAGGATCGGATTCTGCGGGATGGCCTGGCCGACATTCCAGGAATAGGCATTCTGGTTGATGCTGAGGCCGGTCGCTATGGTATACGGCGCATAAGAGATGAGCGGACATGCTGTGTAGCTATAGTAGTTGCAGGAAGTCGAGGATGGGACGAGCTTGATATCGGGATAAGTCGCGCGGAAGTAGGCCGGGGCTGTCCAAGTGATGCTCTGCACGGTGCCTTTGAGCCATGACTCTCCCCCATTGGGAGCGATGACGCGGAGCGGGCCAGTCTGGACTGGGTTCTGATATGTCGGATAGGTCGGATATGTCTGGTTGATCGGCACGCAGGTGTAGCCATACGGGCAGAAGACCTGCGTCTGGACGATCGGCGTACAAGTGTAGCCGTAGGGACAGAAGACCGTTTGCGCTTCGGCGTTAGAGGCAAAAGCGCCTCCGAGCACGGCCACAGCCGCCAAAACCAGGGTGAAGATATTTCTTTTCATATGGATAGCTTAGAACGAAAGCCGCATGCATACAAGGACGTATGCATGTGGCTGTTCTTACGGGGCCAAAATGATTATTTCCTCTTCTCGGCGATCTCGAGGGCTACGTTGGTCGGAACGACCTCGTAGTGGTCGAATTCCATCTGAGCGGAACCCTGACCGGAAGTCATAGAACGCAGAGCTGTGGTGTAGCCGAACATCTCTGACAGCGGAACTTTGGCGATGATGGAGATGACCTGACCCTTCGGGTTCTGGCCTTCGATGAGGCCGCGCTTGGAAGCGATAGAGCCGTTGACGTCGCCGATGTATTTCTCCGGACAGACGACTTCGAGCTTCATGATCGGCTCGAGGATGACCGGCTTGGCGCGCTTGGCGGCATCCTGGAAGGCCTGGCTAGCGGCGATCTTATACGCGATCTCGGAGGAGTCGACGTCGTGGTAGGAACCGAAGGTCAATTCGCAGGAGATGTTGACCAGCTTGTAGCCGGCGACGATGCCGCGATCGAGAGCTTCGCGGACGCCCTTCTCGACGGCCGGGATGAATTCGTTCGGGATCACGCCACCCTTGATGGAGTTGATGAATTCGAAGTCGTCGTAGCGCTTGACGTTCTTGGGAATCTTCTCGCCTTCGACGAGCGGCTTCATCGGGCGGAGCGTGAGGCGGACGTGGCCGTACTGACCCTTACCGCCGGTCTGCTTGATGTATTTGTTCTCGGCTTCGGCTTCGGCCATGATGGTCTCGCGATAAGCTACCTGAGGCTCGCCGACGGCTGCCTCCACTCCGAATTCGCGCTTCATGCGGTCCACCATGATCTCGAGGTGCAATTCGCCCATACCGGAGATGATGGTCTCCCCTGTCTCCTGGTTGGAAGAGACGCGGAAGGTCGGGTCTTCGTTGCCAAGCTTGCGTAGAGCCATGCCCATCTTCTCTTGATCAGCCTTGGTCTTGGGCTCGATGCGGAGCGACACGACCGGCTCCATGAATTTGATGACTTCGAGGACGATCGGATTGGCTTCATCGCAGAAGGTGTGGGAGGTGAGGGCATCCTTGAGGCCCACAGCGGCGGCGATCTCGCCGGCGAAGACCTTCTTGACCTCTTCGCGCTTGTCTGCCTGGAGGCGGACGATGCGGCCGAGGCGCTCCTTCTTGCCCGTAGTAGCATTGTATATATAGCTGCCAGCCTCGATCGATCCGGAATAGACGCGGAAGAAGGTCAGGGCGCCGACGAACGGATCGTTCTGGAGCTTGAAGGCCAGAGCGGAGAACGGCTCCTCATCAGACGCATGACGGAAGATCTCAGCTCCGGTATTCGGGTCGATGCCCTTGATAGGCGGCATGTCGAGCGGAGACGGGAGATAGTCGACGACGGCATCTAGGACGAGCTGGACGCCGACGTTCTTGAGAGCCGAACCGGTGAAGACCGGGAAGATCTTGTTGGCGATCACGGCGGAACGCGTGAGCTTCTTGAGCTCATCGATGGAGAACTCTGCGCCTTCGAGGAACTTGCTCATGGCGGCATCGTCGGTCTCGACGATCTTCTCGACCATCTCGGCGTGGAACTTCTTGGCGTCTGCGAGCAGATCGGTCGGGATCTCGCCTTCGACGACATCGATGCCCTTCTCGCCTGTGAAGGTGTAGGCCTTCATGCGCATGAGGTCGACGACGCCGTTGTGGTCGCCTTCTAGGCCGATCGGGATCTGGAAACGCACGGCATTCTTGTTCAAACGCTCCAAGATGGAAGCGAACGACTTCTCGAAAGAGGCGCCTGTGCGATCGAGCTTGTTGATGAAGCAGAGGCGAGGCACCTTGCCGTCATCGGCATAGCGCCAGTTGGTCTCGGACTGCGGTTCCACACCGGCCACGCCGTCGAAGACGACGACCGCGCCGTCGAGGACGCGCAGAGAGCGCTTGACCTCGACAGTGAAGTCGATGTGTCCCGGGGTGTCGATGATGTTGAAACGGACTTTCTTGGATGTGTCCGTCTTGGGCATGTAGGTCGGATTCCAGAAACAGGTGATGGCGGCGGCCGTGATGGTGATGCCGCGCTCGCGCTCCTGCTCCATCCAGTCGGTGGTCGTGTTGCCGTCGTGCACCTCGCCGATCTTGTGCGTCATGCCTGTGTAGTACAGGATGCGCTCCGAGGTGGTGGTCTTGCCGGCGTCGATGTGGGCGATGATGCCGAAGTTGCGGACCTTATCTAGGGAATAGTCGCGGTTCATAGATTGATTATTGT
>JAHFMA010000036.1:0-5315 GCA_023264475.1 Candidatus Parcubacteria bacterium
GTACGCATCGGCGCGGAAGTCCGCCCCGGCGACATCCTCGTCGGCAAGGTCACACCGAAGGGCGAGACCCAGCTCACGCCTGAAGAGCGCCTCCTCCGTTCGATCTTCGGCGAGAAGGCCCGCGACGTGAAGGACACCTCCAAGCGCATGGAGAACGGCAAGCGCGGACGCGTCATCTCCGTCAAGGTCTTCTCCCGCGAGAGCGGAGACAAGCTCGAGTCCGGCATCATTAAGAAGATTTACATTGAGGTCGCCGAAGTCCGCAATGTCTCTGTCGGCGACAAGATGGCCGGCCGCCACGGCAACAAGGGCGTCATCTCTAAGATCCTCCCTGAAGAGGACATGCCTTATATGGAGGACGGCACGCCTGTCGACGTCATCCTCACCCCGCTCGGCGTCCCGAGCCGCATGAACCTCGGCCAGATCCTCGAATTGCACCTCGGATTGGCAGCTAATGCCCTCGGCTATCAGGCTATCGTCCCGCCGTTCACCGGCGCGACCGAAGCCGAGATCAAGGAGGAGCTCGTCAAGGCCGGCTTCGACGCTAGCGGCAAGATGAAGCTCCGCGACGGCCGCACCGGCGAGCACTTCGATCAGGCCATAGCCGTCGGCTACATGTACATGCTCAAGCTGCACCACATGGTGGAAGACAAGATCCACATGCGCTCCATCGGCCCGTACTCCCTCATCACCCAGCAGCCGCTCGGCGGCAAGGCACAAGGTGGCGGTCAGCGCTTCGGAGAAATGGAAGTCTGGGCGCTCCTCGGCCACGGCGCCGCGCATATCTTGCGCGAGATCCTGACTGTGAAGTCCGACGATATCGTCGGCCGCTCCGCGACCTTCGATGCCATCGTGAAGGGCGAGAAGCTCCGCGCTCCGAATCTTCCTGCCTCGTTCAACGTGCTCCTCAAGACATTGCGCGGATTGTCGCTCAACGTCGAGCTTATCAGCAAGCCGAAAGCCTCCGTGGCCGACGCCGAATAATATACGACCATGCAAACACCCATCAAAAAGCAGTCTGATCCAGTCCAGTTCGACGCGGTGCGCCTCCAGCTCGCGTCCCCAGAGAAGATCCTAGAATGGTCGTATGGCGAGGTCACCAAGCCGGAGACCATCAACTACCGCACCCAGCGCTCCGAGAAGAGCGGCCTCTTCGATGAGCGCATCTTCGGTCCGGATCGCGACTACGAATGCTATTGTGGCAAATATCGCGGCATCCGCTATAAGGGCATCGTCTGTGAGAAATGTGGCGTCGAGATCACCCGTTCCATCGTGCGCCGCGAGCGCATGGGCCACATCGAGCTCGCTACGCCTGTTTCCCATATCTGGTTCCTCCGCTCCGTCCCGTCTCGCATCGGTCTCATTCTTGGAATGACGACGGCTGACCTCGAGAAGGTCGTATACTTCGCTGGCTATATCGTCACCAAGGTCGACGAATCTGGCAAGGGCAAGTTCCTCAAGGAGCTCGACGCCGAGTACAAGGCCAAGGTCAAAGGTGCCAACGACGACAAGACCAAGGACGCTCTCAAGGAGCTTGTCCTCAATGCCAGGAAGGAGATCGAGTCTGTCGTCCCCGGCCTCGTCGTGGACGAAGTCACCTATCATAAATATGCCGTGAAGTACGGCGCCTTCTTCGAGGCCTCGATCGGCGCTGAAGCTATCTTCGACGCCCTCAAGAAGATCGACCTGCCCAAGCTCAAAGAAGAGCTCGAGAAGGCCATCGAAGACGCCGGTGCCGCGGATCGCGAGCGCCTACACAAGCGCGTCTCCCTCGTGAAGCAGATGATCAAGGCCAAGATCCGTCCGGAGTGGATGTTCCTCATCCGCATCCCGGTCATTCCGCCCGGTCTCCGTCCGATGGTGGCCCTAGATGGCGGCCGCTACGCGACTTCAGACGTCAATGACCTCTATCGCCGCGTCATCAACCGCAACAACCGCCTCCTCAAGCTCAAGGAGATCCATGCTCCGGAAGTCATCCTCCGCAATGAGAAGCGCATCCTCCAAGAAGCTGTCGACGCCCTCGTGGACAACTCCATCCGCCATTCCTCGTCCGCCGGCGCCGCCGCTCTCGCTCGCGAGAAGCGCGCTCTCAAGTCCCTCTCCGATTCGCTCAAGTCCAAGCGCGGTCTCTTCCGCCAGAACCTCCTCGGCAAGCGCGTCGACTATTCCGGCCGTTCCGTGATCGTAGTCGGTCCCGAGCTCAAGCTCGACGAATGCGGCCTGCCGAAGCATATGGCTCTAGAGCTCTTCCGCCCGTTCGTGATCTCCGGCCTCCTCAAGAAGGAGCTCGCCTACAACATCCGCGGCGCCAACAGGCTCATCGACGATCAGACCAAAGAAGTCTGGGAGATCCTCGAAGACGCCATCAAGGGCAAATATGTGCTCTTGAACCGCGCCCCGACCCTCCACCGCCTAGGCATCCAGGCCTTCCGCCCGACCCTCATCGAGGGCAATGCCATCCGCGTCCATCCGCTCGTCTGCTCGGCCTTCAACGCCGACTTCGATGGCGACCAGATGGCCGTCCACGTGCCGCTCTCTGACGAGGCTCAGATGGAAGCCAAGATGATCTTGGCTGCCGACAAGAACATCCTCAAGCCGGGCAACAACGACCCGACTGTGACCGCCAAGATGCTCGATATATCCCTAGGATGCTTCTGGGTCACCAAGTTCGCTCCCGGCACCGTCGGCGAGGGCAAGATCTTTGAGTCGCCTGACGCCGCTGTGCTCGCTCATTCATACAAGGCCATCGGCTTGCGCGCCAAGGTCAAGGTCATGGCTCCGGAGACCAAGAAGTATGCCCAGTACAAGGGCGGCCTCATCGAGACGACCGTCGGCCGCATCCTGTTCAACGACATCCTTCCTGAGGAATACAACTTTATCAATGAAGAGGTGGGCGGCAAGTCTCTCCGCAGGATCATGGACGACATGATCAATATCCACGGCGCCAACAACGTCGCTCCGATCCTGGACAAGATCAAGGGCTTCGGCTTCAGCTATGCCACTTATTCAGGCACCACCTGGGGCATCGACGACATCATGATACCGCCGGAGAGGTCGGCGATCATCGCGCGCGCCAAGGAGCAGGTAGAGATCGTCACTGGGCATTTCAGCGACGGCCTCCTCACCGAGGAAGAGCGCATCCGCAAGCACGTCGAGATCTGGCAGAAGGCCAAGGGCGAGGTCGAGAAGGCCATCCCGGCCTCTCTCGACAAGATGGGCTCCGTCTATGACATGGTCACATCTGGCGCTCGCGGCTCGCTCTCTCAGATCACCGCTATGGCCGGCATGAAGGGCCTCATTGCTTCCGTCTCAGGCGAGACCATCGAATTCCCGATCCTGTCATGCGCCAAAGAAGGCCTGACTCCGATCGAATATTTCATCACCACCCATGGATCGCGCAAAGGTCTCACCGACACGGCTCTCAACACCGCTAAGGCCGGCTATCTCACCCGCAAGCTCTTCGTGGTCGCTCAGGATGTCGTGGTCTCCGAAGAGGATTGCGGCACCAAGGACTCCATCGTGATCCGCCGCCAGACCGCTTCCGGCCTGTCCATCCCGATGTCCAAGAATATCCGTGGCCGCATCATCACTGAGGATGTGTCCGATGTGAGCGGCAAGGTCCACTTCAAGAAGGGCACTTTGCTCTCCAAGTCCGATGCTCAGGCTATCGAGGACTCTAGCATCGATGCCGTGCATGTCCGTTCGCCGCTCTCCTGCAAGACCATTCGCGGCGTCTGCGCCAAGTGCTACGGCCTCGACCTCGGCCGCAATGAGCTCATCGCCCTCGGCGAAGCTGTCGGCACTGTGGCCGCTCAGGCCATCGGCGAGCCGGGCACTCAGCTCACCATGCGCACCTTCCACGCCGGTGGCGCCGCTTCCGCCGGAGGCGACATCACTCAGGGTCTGCCGCGCGTCGAAGAGGTCTTCGAGAAGCGCCGTCCCAAGATCCCAGCTGTGGTCGCGACCGTCGACGGCGTCGTCACCGAGGTCAAGGATCTCGGCAAGGACAAGTCCATCAAGGTCCTCCCGGATCTCGACGACAAGGCCAAGACAGTCAAGAAGGGAGCTACCGAGGCCGTCGAATACATCTTCCCGTATCGCCGCACTACACTGGTCAAGGCTGGCGAGCGCGTGGTCAAGGGTCAACTCTTGACCGACGGCTCGGCTGATATCGACGAGGTCTTCGAATATGGCGGGGAAGAGCGCGCCAAGGACTATGTCATCAACGAAGTCGGCAAGATATACGAGCTCCAAGGCGAAACCGTCTCCAGGAAGCACATCGAGCTCATCGTGAAGCAGATGTTCAGCCGCCGCCGCATCTCCGATGCGGGCGACACGCAGTTCACCGAAGGCATGGTCGTGGATGACATCCAGATCTCCGAGGAGAACGAGCGCACCAAGGAAGAAGGTGGCACGCCGTCCAAGGCCGAGCGCCTTGTGATGGGCATCACCGAGACCTCGCTGTCTCGCAAGAGCTTCCTCTCGGCCGCATCCTTCCAGCACACGACCCGCGTCTTGATCGCCAACGCCGTCCGCGGCGCCGAGGATGACCTCTCCGGCCTCATGGAGAACGTCATCATCGGCCGCCTCGTCCCGGCAGGTACCGGCTTCCCGGGCTCGCCCAAGAAGGACATGATCGACGCAGTGAGCGCCAAGGGCAACGATACGATCGGGGTTGCCAGCGTCTAGTCCCCAAGATTTTTTACCAGAAGAACAGGCCCCGAAAGGGGCCTGTTCTGTTGGGAAAAGTCTTGCTAGTATGGATCCCAGTAAGCAGTTGCCCTGATCCCAAAGCAGTTGCCACACGCATCGTAAGAATGCCACTGTGGCCAATGGTCGTGGATCCACAAATAAAGACAGGATACAACTGCTGACAAGGTACCTACGAAGATAGGCGGATCAGCAAGACTGTACTTCCGCTCTCGATATCGTAGCCCTTGCATCCCCTGGCGTATTGCTGCGCTGGGGGCTCTGTTTTAATGGCTTTTGCGTTTTCCAGGCATTCTGCTAAGGTGTCCATCAGGAGGTCTTTTATGAGCACAAAAAACAGGTCTATCCGCTGGTATGTCTTTCCGCATACTCCAGCTGTTAACAACCGCATCGTCTATGCTGTCGATGGCCAATCGTACGCCTTCAGCGAGGAGTCTGATGTCGTCCTGATCGGCGGCAAAGAAGCTGAAAGGCCGTTATGGGAGGTCCCACACCTTGTCATCACCGCATTGAAGAATGATAAGGGTGCAGTCGGTAAGTTCACGGTCTTTTCCCGAGAAGGGCAAGGTCCCATTCGCGAGTTCGATCCTGATAAGGCCCGCCGC
>JAHFMA010000036.1:5325-5752 GCA_023264475.1 Candidatus Parcubacteria bacterium
GGAAGCGACCAAAGGTTACAGACTCAGCCAGATCGAGCTAAAATCTTAGCCAACTCAAGCCGCCCGATGGCATCGGGCGGCTTTTTTATTTTTGATATATACTACGCCCATGAATCGCAGCAACGTCGAAGAAATCAAGGCCCGCCTGCCAATCGAAGAGGTCCTTGGCCAATATATGAAGCTCGAGAAGGCTGGCAAGTCCTTCAAGGCCAAATGCCCCTTCCATCATGAGAAGACAGCCTCCTTCTTCATCTCGCCGGAGCGTGGCGGATACTATTGCTTCGGCTGTGGCGCCAAAGGCGACATCTTCTCCTTCGTGGAGCAGTTCGAGGGCCTCGACTTCAAGGGCGCCCTCAAAGTCCTGGCCGAGAAGGCCGGGGTCACCCTGGTATTCGATCAGAAGACCGACGGCGAGCGCGACCGTCTG
>JAHFMA010000007.1 GCA_023264475.1 Candidatus Parcubacteria bacterium
ATAGAGGACGACCGTTCGACCGCAGAGATGGTCAAGAGCAGCTTGGCTGCGCGCTCGCATACCGTGGACGTATCGAACGATGGGGCTGACGGGTCATTCCTGGCCAGAAGCTATGAATATGACGCGATAGTGCTCGACTATGCCCTGCCCAAGAAGGACGGACTAGTAGTCTGTCGCGAGGTCCGTGCCGCCGGCAAGACTACGCCTATCATCTTCATGTCGGTCACCGACGATCCCGAGACCAAGGTCAGCGCCTTCCGCGAGGGAGCCGACGACTACGTGACCAAGCCATTTTCCCTAGAAGAATTGCGCGCCCGTTTGGATGCAGTGACTCGGCGCGCGCCGCAGATCAAGAGCTCGATGCTCTCGGTAGGCGACACCTTGCTCGACCAGGACTCCAACGCCGTCTCGCGCGGAGGCCGCGATATGCATCTGACCCGCAAGGAATTCCAGATGCTCTGCTATTTCATGAAAAATGCCGGGACTATCCTCTCGCGCGCCCAGCTCATGGAACATATCTGGACCGCCGATGGCAACCCGTTCTCCAACACCATAGAGGCTCACATCCGTAATCTGCGCCGCAAGCTCTGCGAAGGGAGCAAGAAGGATATGATTCTCAACCTGCCGGGTCGCGGCTATATTTTCGACGCACCAGAGAGATTGAAGAGGCTCTAGCTTCCTTCATACGGATTTTATCCGTTCTTCATAGAGATTTTATCTTTTCTTTATCAGGATTTTAGGCGCGCTTGATACGCTGTACCTGCACCATCGTCGAAATGGTGCTTATCAGATTAATGATGATCACATCGAGCCCAGT
This sequence comes from Candidatus Parcubacteria bacterium, assembly GCA_023264475.1. Taxonomy (GTDB): domain Bacteria; phylum Patescibacteriota; class Minisyncoccia; order Phycocordibacterales; family PALSA-1337; genus C7867-002. The sequence continues at coordinate 818 of JAHFMA010000007.1, forward strand.
TTCTTCCTTGCATAGCATTCCCTGCGCGTCGGCAGTCGCGCAGGACTGTCTGGGTCGCGCGGAGCAACGACGCGCGGCCTAGACGCGTATCTACAGTTGCATTAAGGTCCAAGCAACTATCCCCTATTTCTTCGCTTCTTGTTGGACGTCTCGAGCGAACTTGCGATACATGCAAAATTCGCAGGTCGGGCTATGAGCCGGCAAATGGTCGCTGTCCAAACACTTCTTGGCATCCATGATCGCGTCGTGGACCCATGAATCATCGCCTTTGTGCGAGATGATCGTGACGTCGAAGTCCAAACGGCCATCGAAGGCCTTCTTGTCCTTCTTGCCATTCACATAGACGAAATACCCAGTCGGAGAGACCTCGAATCCTTTGCGGCGCAAGAGCCACTGGTATACCTCCATCTGGCGCTTGTACTGTTTGTCCCATCCAGAATCCGACAAGGATTCGATCTTCCCTTCCTTGGATGTAGCCTTGTAGTCTACGACGATGAGCCGGCCTATGGGATCCACCCAGACATCGTCGATCGCTCCGGAAATGGTGATGCCGGCCTCCGGATCCTCATATTGCATGCCAACGAAGTTCTCTCTCCAATCATTGAGATCCTTGTGGGCATATGGGATCGCATCGATGCCGTATGCGGTCATGAGCGGGTGCGCGCTCTTGGCGGCACGATGGATATCGAACTCCTTCTTGAGGAGCTCGTCTACTGCGATATTGAGCGTGAATGAAGGGCCCCGCGGCCGCGAGACGCCTAGACGGTTGTCTAGGTAGAAGCAGAGCTGGCATTCCATAAAGAGGTCGAGCTTGGAGCGCGACAGCTTCCATCGAGGGCCGCCGTAATTCCAGTCGGCTCCTCTAATCCCGATCTTTTTGACATACTCGGCCATTTATTTCGATGCCACGGTCACCTTCACCATCGTGACCGGCGTGAGCGGGCGATTGGCGCCCTGCGGCGGATTGCCGTCTGTCTTCACAGCAGCGATCGCATCTACGACATCCATGCCCGAGACGACCTTGCCGAAGATGGTGTACAAGTTGGGCAATTGATTGTCCTCATGCATGATGAAGAATTGTGAGCCGTTGGTATCGGGACCGGAGTTGGCCATAGCGACCGTGCCGCGGACATATCCAGCCTTGTACGAATCGGTAGCCGGATTGAGCTCGTCGGCGAATTTGTATCCGGGACCGCCGCTGCCGGTGCCGGTGGGGTCGCCGCCCTGGATCATGAAGCCGTTGATGACGCGGTGGAAGATCGTGCCGTTATAGAAGCCTTTGTTGGCGAGATCGATGAAATTCTTGACGGTGTTTGGCGCATCGGCGTCATAGGTCTCGATTGCGATCGTGCCCTTGGTGGTCTCGATGGTGACGGTATGCATGAAATTTTTGGTTGATGATTGGCTATTATTAGTATCGACATTGACCGGGGTCGTGATCGTATCCTTGAGAGGCGAGGGCGGTTGGCCGCCGCTCCTGTCTGTGAAATACCACAAGGAGGCTGTAGCGACTATTGCGATTACGGCTATGATTGCGCGCGTTTTGTTGTTCATTATTGGATGAAGATTGATAAGGCTCAGAGATTATACAATTCCTTGGCTTTGGCTACTACTAGCTTCTTGGCTTCTTCTGCAGACATGCTGAGCCTAGCTGCCGAAGCGGCCTTATGACCGCCACCGCCTAGAGCCGCGGCCAAAATAGACACATCACAGAGCTTTTCGTCAGATGAACGGAAGCTTATCTTGAAATTCCCAGGCTCGATCTCTACGCCGCATGCGCTCGCTATCCATTGAGGGACCGATAGCATGAAAGATGCGATCATAGCGGCCGAGATCTCATCCTCTACGAATCCATATTCGGAGATCGCTGAATAAGGGACTATTGATAATGCGAACTTCCCTCCGATCACATCTATATCCTTTAGAGCAATCGATTGGAATCGCAATGCTCCCGGCGTATTGGAATGCATTTTTCGGATCAACGTGGATATGTCGTGGATGTGAGCAGCCAGATCGGCCATGACCGAGTAAGTGTGCGCTGTGACGCTAGAATATCGCAGCCCTCCGGTATCGCTATATATGCCTGCAAAAAGATTCGTCGCGACCCCTTCATCCAAAGCAATGCCCCAGACTGAAAACAGATCGGCAAGGACTTGGGCCGTGGCCGGATACGAGACTTCGATCAGATTTATCTTCCCGTACCCCGAATTCGTGGCGTGGTGATCGATGACAATTGTATACAGGTTTGGGGGAAATATGACAGGTCCTTTCCTCGATATGAGAGAAAGTCCTCCACTGTCCTGCGCTATGAATAGATCGAATTTTGCTAGATCGATCTCAAAATAATTCTTGGCGATGATGTCTTTGGCCCCAGGAAAATGCATGAAAGCATCTGGTATCGGAGAGTCTCCGGCGATAACAGTGACAGACTTCCCCATCTTCTCTAGGACCAGCTTCATAGCCAAAGCCGACCCGACGCTATCTGGGTCAGGCGACGGATGGCAGTGCAAGAGGATAGAGCTCGCCTTTTTGATCTCCACTAGGATGAGCGGCGCTTTGTCGCGGATACTCGCGGCGATGTCGGATGTCCCATCATTCATGCAAACATCCTATCACGCTCGCTCTCTTACTGGAATGCGACTTGCATCTCTACGGCCGCGTCGTTCTTGGTCAGACCGGAAGGGTTGTCCTTCTTGAGGATCAGGAAGCCTTTGGAGCCGGTCGTCTGCCTGGGGAAAGACAGCGTCGCAGAGAACGGCACGAGCTCGGTGGTCATCCAATTATTCTGTGCTATCGCCTGACCTTGGGCTAGGATCTTGTTCTTGGAATCGATGAGGATCACTGGGAATGAGCCCTCGAAGTACCAGGTGCCGCGAGCTAGGCCGGTCACCTTGAACGGGGACTGGATGGCAGTATTGCTGCTCGGGCTAGTCACTTGGATAACCGTGGTCGAAGAGATGACCGTCGGATAGATCGGCAACATGGTCGGCTGGACGCTAGAGGAGTAATAGGCGGTCGCCGCTGGCTTGGAAACAACCGTGCCAGTGGAGCCGGTAGGATTGGTTGGAACAGCTGATTGGCCGCTATTATCGGTCGTTCCCTGCTGTTCAAGCGTGCCCGGGGCTACCGTCTCACGAGGCTTCGACAACATGACTGCCCCGACGATGATGACAAGGATGATAACGATATACGCATAGTCTTTCTTATTCATATGAGTGGATTAGTATCTGATAGTGCTTACAGTATAGCAATATGCTATATTTCCAGCCATGAATAGGACTCTCATCAAGGACCTCAAGGATGCCGTCGGCAAGGAGGCCTCTATCTCAGGCTGGATCGACGTCAGGCGCGATCATGGCAAGCTCGTCTTCTTCGATATCCGCGACGTATCAGGCAAGGTGCAAGCTGTGGCCCTTCCCAACCATCCTGAAGCCGTGACGGTCGCCCAGACATTACGCAGCGAATGGGTCGTGCGTATGAATGGCAAGGTCAATCCTCGCCCTCCCAAGATGGTCAAGGCAGACGAGCAGAATGGCGCCATAGAGTTCGAGATCGTGAGCATCGAGGTCCTCTCAGCTGCCAAGGAGATGCCTTTCGAGCTCGGCACCGACCTCAATGTCGACACTTACCTCGACAACCTGCCGATCACCATGCGCGCGCCCAAGCATCGCGGCATCTTCAAGGTCCAAGCCGTGATCGCCCGCTCTTTCAGAGAATATTTCAACTCTCAAGGCTTCACGGAGTTCCAGGCCCCCAAGCTAGTCGGCGACGATGCGGAAGGCGGCGCCGGCATATTCAATGTCGAATACTTCAAGCACACGGCTCACCTCGCCACCAGCCCCCAGCTCTACAAACAGATCATGGTCGGCGTCTTGGAGCGCGTCTTCGCCATCGGCAACGTCTTCCGCGCCGAGAAGCACTCGACCACGCGCCATCTCAACGAATACACCTCCATGGATATCGAGATGGGCTTCATCGAGAGCCACGAGGACATCATGAATGCCGAGACCGGCTTCCTGGCTTATCTATCTGAGACCCTGAAGAAGGAGTGCGCCGCCGAGTTCGCATTGATCGGCGCCAAGATCCCGGAAGTTCCGGCCAAGATCCCGCGCATGACCCTCCGCGAAGCCCAGAAGCTTATCACCGCCGAAACAGGCAAGGATTGCACCAAAGAGCCGGACCTCGAACCGGAGCATGAGCGTTGGCTATGCACATACTCAGCCGAGAAGCTCGGCTCGGAATTCATCTTTATCACCCACTTCCCGACGACCAAGCGCCCGTTCTATACCTATCGCGATGAGAAGGATCCGACCTATACCAAGGGCTTCGACCTCCTCTTCCGCGGCGTGGAGATCACCACCGGCGCCCAGCGCATCCACAACTACGAAGACCTCATCTCGTCCATGAAGGACAAGAAGCTCGACCCTGAGAAGTTCTCCTATTATCTCCAGGCTTTCAAGTACGGCCTGCCGCCGCACGGCGGCTTCGGCCTCGGCCTCGAGCGTCTGACTGCCAAGCTCCTCGGCATCGACAATGTGAAAGAAGCCACGCTCTTCCCGCGCGACATCAACCGCATCGACAATCTGCTATCGCAATAGAGGGATAAGGTGTCTCAAATACTCCATAGATAGCCCGCTATTCAGCCACACCACAGTGAGCTGTAGCACTGTCGCGAATGAGACCCAGACGAGGTAAGGCACCTGCCACAACGCGAGCTTGCGAGAATAAGGCCAGACGGCCGCCATGCCCCAGATGATCGTGCCAAGAATGAGCACGATGTCTACAGATGAGAGATAGTAGCTATGCAATTGGAACTGAAGCGGCGAGAATGCGAAGTTGAAGATGAGATTGAATGCGAATGGCAGGATGACCTTCTTGGGAATAGCTCTCTTGTAAGCTAGATGGAAGACTCTGATATAAGTGATCGCGATGATCACGTAGAGCACGGTCCATATCGGCGCAAAGAGCCAGGCTGGCGGCGCAAAAGCCGGCTTGAGCTGAGAAGCGTACCAAAGCATCGTCTCTTTCATATGGATATTGTACTACTTCTTCCCTTCCTCCGCCCTCAATTCCAAGCACACCGAATTCATACAATAGCGCTGGCCGGTCGCCGTCGGACCGTCGTCGAAGACATGCCCGAGATGCGAGCCGCAGTTGGCGCAGACGACTTCGGTGCGAACCATGCCATCGGAAGGGTCAGTTACGAGCTTCACCGCGCCAGGGATGGCTTGGTCGAATGATGGCCAGCCAGTGCCGGAATCGAATTTCGCCGTCGACGGGAAGAGCGCCTGTCCGCAAACCTTGCACATATAGGTGCCGGACCTCTTCTCATGAAGGAGCGCGCCGCTACCGGGCATCTCGGTCCCCTTCTCGCGAAGCACGCGATATTCCTCTGGCGTCAGCTTCTTCTTGAGCTCTTCTTCATTCATGTCCATGGTGATGAGATTATTTGAGTAAAGCGGCGAACTGGTGCTGGAGCTTGTCGAGCTTGGGCTGGATGACGATCTGGCAATAGCGCTGGTCCGGATGATGCTTGAAATATTCGCGGTGATAATCCTCCGCATCGTAGAACTTCTCCAGCGGGCGTACGAGGGTGATGACCTGGTTGTCATAGGCCTTGCTGTCATTCAGCTCCTTGATGAGCGCCTCAGCAGCCGTCCTCTGCCCCGCATCAGCATAAAAGATGGCAGACTGGTATTGAGTCCCGATGTCTGCGCCCTGCCTATTCGGAGTCGTCGGGTCATGCGTATTGAAAAAGACAGCGAGCAAATCGCTATATGAGATCACGGCTGGGTCATATGCGATCTTAATCGATTCTATATGGCCGGTATTACCATTCGACACCTGCTCATATGTCGGATCCACTACTGTGCCTCCGGTATAGCCAGGCATGACAGACTTGACCCCCTTGAGCGACGAGAAAACCGCCTCTGTGCACCAGAAGCAGCCGCCGCCGAAAACAGCGGTCTTTATTTCTTCTTGGGAGCGTTCTTCCATGCGTACTTCTTGGCCAAGCGCTTCTTGGTCTTGCGTGAACGCGAGGTCTTGCTCTGCACTGATGCTCTTTTTGCCATATGTTTTAGTATATACTGTTGTCATATGAATTCAAAGTCTCTGATCTGGATCGGTATCGCCGTAGGCAGTACGATCGGTGCCTACATCCCCGCTCTTTGGGGCGCGGGCGTGCTCTCATTCTCATCCATAATCTTCTCGACGCTCGGCGGATTCGCGGGCATCTGGGCGGGATACAAGCTGGGGCAGATGATCTAAGCTCTCTGGAGGAATCTAGCCGAACGTGAAGGTATAGACGCGCACGCCGGGCTTGTCGAACTTTATGTCAATACGATGGCGGCCGAGAGCTGGATTCGCATACAGACTATAGAGCCTCGAGCTATCTATCATGAGCGTCCCCTGCTTCACGTCAGCGCCTGACCAAGTGTCGGGAATCTCTTTCCCGTCTATGAGCACGTGCGCCGTATATGCTGTGCCGTCAGGGCTCTGCGCGACTAGGTAAGCCTTCGTTGCCGCGAATGTGTACGACAGCGTCGCATTGGCGCTCATCGCCTGCGCATACTCGCTGTCTATCTCCCAGGTGCCGCTAAGATAGAACTGGTTGGGGGTGAGATCACCGGCAGGAATGGTGTAGTCGTGCTGGCCCGGCTGGCCAGGAATGCCGTTTCCGAACAATTCATTCCTGGCTGAACCGAAATACGTCTCTGGGCTGGCGGTCTGGACCGTATAGTCAGGCACAGTCGCTCCGCCGAGCTTCACCGTACCAGCCTCGCCCAGCGCCTTCTTCCTGTCATTCAAAAGATCAACGATGATCTTCTCCGTCTCGTCATACGCGCCCTCGCCCGCGTGGTCGTAGACGACATTGCCGTTGATGTCGATGAGGTATTTGTGCGGCCAGTAGCTGTTGCCGTACGCGTTCCATGTGGAGTAGCTGTTGTCGAGCACGATCGGGAACTTCAGGCCGAATTGGTTGATGCCCTTCCTGACATTGTCTATGTTCTTCTCGAAGGCGAACTCGGGCGTGTGTATGGCGATGATCTCGAGGCCTTGGTCGGCGTACTTCTGCCACCAGTCATTCATGTACGGGAATGTGCGCTGGCAATTGATGCAGGAATAGTCGATGAAGTCGACGAGGATGACTTTCTTGCCCACGAAGTCAGCGAGCTTCACCGGCTGGCCGCCTGGTGTGTTGATGTATCCAGCGATGCCTGCGAATTCGACGTACTTGCCCTCGTTGTGAGTTGCGCCTGGGGCGAGCTTCGTAGGCACGGAAGTCGTCGGCGCCTTATCGTCCTTCACTGTTCCGCCTGTCGGCAGAATCGTCGTTCCGGACGACAAGTCGCCGCCTTCTTGTGGTGCAACATCCTTAGTCATAGCCTTCGGCCTCAACGCTTCATTCAAGCTCTGCTCTATAGTAGTCACATCGAAGAACCCGCTAGCCAGAATGTTGGCCTCCAACTTCTTGTCATAGCCCGTGGCGATGGCGATAGCTATCAGTATGAATACCACTCCGAGGATCTTGCGGAATATCCCCTGCGGATTCGTCGCCCAATCGAGATGCCCTATGAGCTTCTGCCCCAGCATAGCGATAAGCAATAGAGAGATAGCCAGACCCAGGATGTAGGCGATGAGGTCCACCAGGCCCATGGCCAGCGACTGCGGCAATACCGTGGCGATGATGACGAAGAATGTCGGCGAGCATGTGGTGAAGACCGGTCCCAGAGCCGCTCCGACGACGATATCGCTCCACACCGACTCCTTATCGCCATAGCCCTTGGATATCCAACGGTCAGGCTTGTTGTGCCCGGGGATCTTGAGGACGATCTTGGCCCACGCTATCGGGAACAGGAGCGTCAGGCCAAATCCGATGAGTATGGCTGCTGACACATACGTCCAGAATGTGGGTGTTATGGTGATGAGCGCGGTGGAGCCCTTGAGGAGGAGCGTGAATGCGAGCACGGACAGGGACAGCGAGCCGATGATGATGAACGGCCGGCGCTTGTTGGATGTCTCGGATACCGAACCGGCGAGGATGACTGGTAAGAGCGGGAGGATGCACGGAGCTAGTACCGTGAGCACTCCAGCGATGAATGAAATGATGAATAGGGTCATGGGAGTATTATACTCATACCCCGTTTGGCGTGTAAAGGATACTTTACATTCCGACCGTACTACTTAGTAAACGAAATATATGACTAATTTTTGATTACAGAAAAAGTTGGCTCTGTAGTAATTGGCCTGTCTGTAGTAAATGAAATCGGGATAGTCATGCAAGGTCCTTTTTGCAAAATAACTGCAAAGCCTCGTTTGCCTTGATTAATAGTTGGTTGACCAATTATTCCAGCTTGGACTGAAACTAAAATATTATTTTTAATATCGAAGTTAGAGATGCATAAATCATACACCTGCTCATATCCACTACTAGTAGCAACATTTCTAGAGCTAAGGTTCGCAGAAATTATTATCTCAGCGGGACCCTTATCAATTACATTTATTCCACCTGTCTGTCCAATGGTTTGAATTGAATTTTCAACGTCCCCGCTATTTTTAATATTAGATCCAGAAGGTAAAATAAAATACAGAACAATACCTGAAATCACAGCGACTCCAACACCAACAAACCATTGATTTGAAATAATTTTCATTTATCAGCTAATCATGCCTTGGTTTATTTTTAATACCTCCCCCTCCCATACGCATACCCGACCGCTTTGGCGAGGATAGTGATCATGAATCCGGCCACCAGCCATGCATCTACGGCATGTAGCACCAATGTCTGCCAGACGATGCCGACAGCGAACACCAGCGTGCCGCTCATATGCGCCACACGCGAGGCGACTTGGCGGATGAGGACTTCGCGCTCGTCACCTCCCCTCTCGCGCCAAACGAATGCGATGAAGCCCCCGAGCACCACCACGAAGCATACGAGCACCGCGTAGAGGGCGCCCATGGGCATCCAGTACGGATTCCACAGGAGCGCCGCAAGGATGACGAGAAGGGCCGTGACTATGATCTCTGATATGTATTGCTTCATGGTCTATTGATTAAAGATATCTTCGACCGACATGCCGAAGTGCCGCGCGATATTCATGGCCAAGACCACCGAGGGGACGTACTTGCCCTTCTCGATGGAGATGATGGTCTGGCGAGATACGCCCACGGCCGCAGCCAGCTCTTCCTGGGTGAGGCTTTTGGCGTCGCGGACGGTACGGAGCTTGTTCACGAAGACTGACATGCCCCAAGCGTACTCCAATCGCGCCATACGCGCCACCGGATATCAGCATGCTACTATTCATACATGGAACGATCGGAAATCACCGACTCAGAGCTGGCCATTCTTGCCCAAAAAGGCGATGATGCGGCCTTCGAAGCCCTGATGCGCCGCCACATGCAGGCCATGTGGTATTTCGTGCGCCAATATAGCAAGAATGAGGAGGATACCGAAGATATCGTCCAAGATGCCTTCTTCAAGGCCTGGAAGAATCTCAAACGCTTTGATCCGGGCAGATCATTCAAGCCCTGGCTCTTCAAGATCGCTCGCAACACCGCGCTCGACCAGATCAAGAAGCGCCGCTCGATGGCATTCTCGGAATTGGATAGCGACGAAGGCGAAGCTCCATTCGCCGAGACATTGGAAGACGCCGAGCCGCTCGCTCATGAGCTCTTCGAACAAGCCGAGCTCCGGGCCGAGCTGGATGAGGCTCTAGAGACGCTCCATCCCGATCACCGCGCGGTCCTAATCATGCGCTACCAAGAAGGCCTGAGCTTCGTGGAGATCGGCGAGATCTTGGACAGGCCCATGAATACTGTGAAGAGCTGGCACCGCCGTGCCCTCCACAAGGCCCAGAAGAGCCTGCCGCACCGGAAACCGCGCTAGCCTCGTATATCCACCGTTCCAAGACCATGAACTGCTTATCCGAAAAGACTGAAGAAGCGCTATGCTCAGGCGTCATGCAGCGCGTCGCCGCAAGGAGGATCCTGCGCAACCGCATCGCCAAGGGGCTGTACGGCTCATTCTTGGTCGCCATGCTCCTAGCCTTCATTCCGGCCTTCCAATATGCGGCAGCTGGCGCATCTGAGTCCGGCTTCTGGGATTACTTGTCGCTCATCGTTTCCGATGGCGCACATCTGTCCAATTCATGGCATGCCCTAGCGCTATCGCTAGCAGAATCTGCCCCGATCGCCGGTGTCGTCTCGATCCTTGCGATCGCCGTCGGCTTCGCATATTCCGCGCGCAAGCTAGTAGTCATATCGTCCGGCACGAATGGAGCCCGTTTAGCATTTAACTGATAATCAAATGAAAGAATTCATGCAGTCTGCCAAGTTCACCCGCTTGATCGCCGTGCTCGGCATCCTCGTCATCGCTCTGGCCATCTTCTGGGCAGGCATGGCCGTCGGCTATCGCCAAGCCCAGTTCTCTTCCCGTTGGGGCGATCATTATCGCGAGACCTTCGGCGGACCGAGCTCGCCATTCATGATGCCATTCTCCGTGAGCGACAATGACGATATCCGCACCGCGAATGGCGCCGCCGGCCAAGTCATCGGCATCAATCTGCCGCGTATCGCCGTCAAAGGACCCGATGAAGCCGAGAAGATCGTCGTGCTCGGATCAGACACGGTCATCCGCCGCTTCCGTGATCCCGCCACGACCACAGACATAGCCCTAGGCGACATGATGATCGCTATAGGATCGCCTGACGAACAGGGCCGCATAGTCGCCACCTTCGTGCGCATCGTGCCGCCACCGACAGGATTCTCAGCTTCGAACACGCCTTCCGGCATGCCGACGATGAAGCGCGGAGCATATTAATAACACCATACAAAAACACCCATGAAGCTCATTCAGAGACTCTTTCACTCGGCTGCCGCTTGGGCCAAGCTGCACAAGGTATATGCCACGATCCTCATTCTTGCCATCGTCGGTGGCGGATACTGGTCATATAGCTCCGCGACCAAAGCCAATGCCGCGCCGACCTATACCCTAGCTATGGCGCGCATCGGCGCGATCACTCAGACTGTGACCGGCACCGGACAGGTCTCCGCTGAGAATCAGCTAGACGTGACAAGCCAAGTCTCCGGCGCCGTGAAATCCATCGCCGTCTCCGTCGGCGACCATGTCGTAGCCGGCCAGCTGCTAGCGACGATAGATTCGCATGACGCATCCATCTCGCTCCAGAACGCCCAGATCGCTTGGGACAAGCTAGTCGCTACGCCCAAAGCCGGTGACCTGGCCAATTCCCGCAATTCCGTTGCCAAGGCCTACAATGACGCTCTCAATTCGGTCGCCGCTTCGTTCTCTGATCTCCAGACCGTCATGGCCGGCCTCAAGAGCATGCTCTATGATCAGGGAGGATTCTTGAGCGTGGCATATAGCACAAGGCTCAACAGCACTGCCCAGCCGATGCGCGACGCGTCTGGTGTGAGCTATGACTCTGCCGCCAAACAATACGCCATCGTGCTAGCGAAATATCAGTCGTTGAATCGCAGCGGCTATTCTGACAGCACGGCATCGAGCATCAATAGCCTATTGCAGGACACTCAGACTTTGCTCAAAGCTGTCGCCAATACGACCAAGCTCGCCCAGACGACCGTGAACTACATCATCGTCAATCAGAGCGACTACTATTCCAAGGATGCGCCGACTGCTTCGAGCAACATCTCATCTTGGGTGAGCACGGTGAATGGCGATGTCGCCAGCATTATTTCCTCGATCAGCTCAGTCACTAGCTCGGTCGATTCTCTCAATACCCTAGTGACCGGCGCTGACGAGCTCGATCTAGCGAGCCAGCGTCTCTCGCTCCAACAGGCCCAGGATACCTACGCCAAGTATTTCATCCGCGCGCCATTCGACGGCATCGTCGGGCGCATCCCGGTATCTATCTATAGCCAAGCCAGCGGCAGCACGGTGATCGCGACCATCGTCGGAGACCAGAAGATATCTACGATTTCCTTGAATGAGGTCGATGCGGCCAAGGTCGCCGCCGGACAGACGGTCACTCTGACCTTCGATGCCATCGACAGCTTCACTGCGACCGGCACCGTGAAGAGCGTGGACCTCGTCGGCTCAGTATCCTCAGGCGTGGTTTCTTATGGCGTGAAGATCGTCATCAATACTGCCGATGCCCGCATCAAGCCCGGCATGAGCATGAACGCTACCATCGTCACCAAGCACAAAGAGGATGTCCTAGTCGTGCCTTCGACTGCGGTCAAGACTGCCAACGGCTCGAGCTATTTGCAGACCTTCGATCGCACCGTCCTAGGCACGGCTCCTGCGAACGCCAATCGCTTCGCTTCTAGCACGGCATTCGCCAGCTCCACCCTGGACTCCTCGACACGCAGGACTGGCGCCGTAACATTTGGATCACAGGCTCTCACTGTGAGCACCGCCACCACGCCCGTCCGTACTACGGTAGTCATCGGCGACTCTGATGGCACATACACCGAGATCTTGAGCGGCATCGATCGCGGACAACTCGTTGTCACCAAGACTTCTGCCGCCGGTGCCGCTAGCACGGCCGCGCCGTCCATACTCCAGAGCATCGGCGGCGGCAGTCGGGCGGGCGCCGCAGGCGCGCGGCCGGCTGGCAATGCCGTCCGTATCGGAGGCTAATACTGCCACGCCAGAAACACATGATCGAAGTCAAGAATATCACCAAGACCTACGTGACCGGGGACAATGAGACTCACGCCTTGCGTGGCGTCTCGTTCACGATCGAGGATGGCGAATTCGTAGCCATCATGGGCCCATCCGGTTCCGGTAAGTCCACCCTCATGCACATCCTCGGCTGTCTCGACACGCCGACTTCCGGCTCATACAAGCTAGATCACAAGGATGTTTCCAAGCTCTCTGACGACGCCTTGGCTGATATCAGGCACAATCGCATCGGCTTCGTCTTCCAGTCCTTCAATCTGTTGTCTCGCGCCACCGTGCTCCGTAACGTCACCTTGCCGCTCATATACGCCGAAGTCCCAGAGTCAGAGCGCATCACCCGCGCCCGTAAGGCTCTAGAGTCCGCTGGATTGCCCGAGGATCGCTACAACCATAGGTCCAATCAGCTTTCAGGCGGACAGATCCAGCGCGTGGCCATCGCCCGCGCGCTCGTCAACAACCCCTCCCTCATTCTGGCCGATGAGCCAACTGGCAACCTCGACTCGCAGACTGGAGATATCGTCCTGGGCACCTTCCAGAGCTTGAACAAGGAGCTCAAGCGCACCATCATCCTCATCACGCACGAACGCGAAGTCGCCGAGCATGCCGACCGCATCATCTACATCAAAGACGGCCTTATCGTGGAGGACGGCAGCTCGCACAACAAACGCGTCATCGCTCATGCCAAGAAGAAGTCCTAGCAACCAAACATATGACCACCAAAGACATCCTCCACGAAACATTCTCGGCTTTGACCGCAAACAAAGTGCGCACCTCCCTCACCATGCTCGGCATCGTGATCGGCATCAGCTCCGTGATCATCCTAGTCTCGATCGGCCAAGGCGCGCAGGCTTCGATCCAGTCCTCGATCCAGTCTATCGGCTCCAACCTCATCATGGTCTCTCCTGGCGCGTCTAGGAGCTTCGGCTATGGCGCTTCCACCGGTCGCGGCTCGGCCAAGACCCTCACCATGAAGGATGTAGAGGCTATCGCAAGCGAGATCCAGAACATCCAAGCTGTCTCTCCGGAGATCTCCGGACGCTACCAGGTGACCGCCAAGGGCACCAATACCAACACCTCGGTCACCGGCGTCGAGGCGGCATATGCTTCGGTGCATAATGTGAATGTCGACGACGGCTCCTTCATTGACGATCAAGCGCTCCAAAGCCGCTCCAAGGTCGCCGTCATCGGCCCTACGACCGCTACTGATCTATTCGGCGAAGGCGTCGAAGCTGTCGGCATGACTATCCGCATCAACGGGCAGGAATTCAAAGTCGTGGGTGTCACCCGCTCCAAGGGCAGCGGCGGCTTCAACAATCAGGACGACGCGATATATGTGCCGCTCACTACTGCCCAGCTCTTCCTGCTCGGCGACTCGACATATGTGACCTCGCTTAGCCTCTCTGCCAGCGATTCCACTGTCATGACCCAGGTCCAGGACGACATCACTGCCTTGCTTCTCGAAAGGCACAGGATCTCGGTCGCGGCCAATGCCGACTTCAATGTGCTCAACCAAGCAGATATCGTCTCGGCCGCCTCTGGCGTGACGAGCACCTTCACCTTGCTCCTCGGCGCCGTGGCCGGCATATCGCTCGTCGTGGGCGGCATCGGCATCATGAACATGATGCTTACCACCGTGACCGAGCGCACCCGCGAGATCGGCCTGCGCAAAGCGATCGGCGCCAAGAGCCGAGACATCAATATTCAATTTCTTACCGAGGCCGTAGCGCTCACCGTGCTCGGCGGTGCCATCGGCGTCAGCATCGGCTGGCTAGTGGCATATGGCATCACCTATTTCGGGATACTCCAGGCCAGCATCTCCATGTCATCTGTGCTCCTCGCCTTCGGCGTCTCTGCCGCGATCGGCATCGTCTTCGGGTACTATCCTGCCCGTCGCGCCAGCCGCCTCAATCCGATCGAGGCGCTACGGTACGAATAGCGAGATTTCTGCTATAATCCCGGCATGGAAACAGCACTCATCACCGGCGTCGGACGCGGCATCGGCCGTGCTCTTGCCCAGAAATTCCTCGAGGAAGGCTACGCTGTCATCGGCACGACCCAATCGGGCGAAGCAGACTATGAGAATCCTAATCTTTCGATCTTCGAGCTGGACCTGTCATCCCCGGACTCCATCGAGGCTTGTGCGCAGGCAATCATCTCTTCAGGCCTGAAGATCGACGTGCTCATCAACAATGCCGGCGTCATCCTCGATGAAGCCGATGTCCGCCTCGATGCCGACAAGCTCCGCCAGACTCTCGAAATCAATACTATCGGCACCGCCGCTTTGACCGAGCTCATCGTGCCTATCATCAACAAGGACGGCCATATCGTGAGCCTCTCTTCGCAGGCCGGATCGCTCACGGACATGGACAATATCGAGGACTCTCACGAGCCTTACCACTACCCCGCCTACAAGATCTCCAAAGCCGCTCTCAATATGTACGTGCGCACCTTGGCTACGCGCCTCAAGCATGAAGGCTCAGGCATCATCGTCTCCGCCGTCCACCCCGGCTGGGTCAGGACC
>JAHFMA010000037.1 GCA_023264475.1 Candidatus Parcubacteria bacterium
TCTATGACATCGGCGCGGTCTCGAGCATCGAGCCGTTCGCCAAGCTCCAATCCGTCGGGCTCATCATGGGCGAGGATGGCAGGAAGATGTCCAAGCGCTTCGGCAATGTGGTCAACCCTGATGAGATCGTGAAGATCTATGGCGCCGACACCCTGCGCGTCTACGAGATGTTCATGGGTCCTTTCGACCAAGCCATCCCCTGGAGCACTGAGAGCATCGTCGGTTCTCGCCGCTTCATCGAGCGCGTCTGGAAGCTAGCGGACAAGGCGGAGGAAACTGCTAAGCGCGCCGCCGCTGTCCGCGTTATTCACCGCACGATCAAGAAGGTCACCGAGGATATCGAAAATCTACGTTTCAACACTGCGATCAGCACCCTCATGATCGCCTTGAACGAGCTCGACGCCGCTCCGACCGTCGCCCGCTCTGACTTCGAATCCTTCCTCAAGCTCCTCGCTCCGTTCGCGCCGCATGTCGCAGAAGAGCTCTGGTTAGCGCTCGGCAACAAAGGATCCGTGCATATTTCTTCCTGGCCGACCTATGATCCTGCCCTGCTCATCGACTCTGAAGCCAAGATCGTCCTACAGATCGACGGTAAGACAAGGGGTTCCTTTACGGCTCCCACTGGAGCAGGGAAGGACGAGCTCGAACGCCTCGCCAAGGCACAGCCTGAGGCCAAGAAGTGGCTCGAAAATAAGCAGGTAAATCGCGTTATCGTGGTGCCAGGCAAGCTCGTGAACATCGTTTTGTCATAGTGTTGACAGATTATCCAACTAAATGGTAAGGTACGAATAACAATATTAGACCACAGCCACCCTATGCCTACCTCACCCGTCACCTTCAAGCCCAAGCAGGTCGTCAAACGGCTCCTTTCGTCTCTGCCTGATCGCGCTCGCGAGATCATCACTTACCGCTACGGCCTCGGCAAAGACGAGCGCCGCATGACCCTCGACGCCATCGGCAAGAAGTACGGCATCACCCGCGAGCGCGTCCGCCAGATCGAGAACTACGCTCTGGGCGTCGTCCGCAAGTCCGACGAATTCTCCGAAGAGAAGGCCGCCTTCGCGGAGATCGAGGCCCTGCTCCATTCTCTGGGCGGCGTCGTCGTCGAAGACGATTTCCTCGGCCACGTCTCCAAGGACAAGAGCCTCCAGAACCATATCCACTTCCTGCTCTCCGTCGGCGAGCCTTTCAAGAAGCGCCGCGAAGACGACGACTTCCGCCACCGCTGGCACGTCAACGAAGACCTCGCCAAGAAGGTAGAAGAGGCTCTGGCCAAGCTCTACCGCGGCCTCTCGACCGACGATCTGCTCCCGGAATCCGAGATGGTCGGCCGCCTGCTCCAGCACCTCGAAGAGGTCTCAGAACGCTACAAGAACCAAGAGATCATGAAGCGCTGGCTCGGCCTGTCCAAGAAGATCGGCAAGAACGCCCTCGGCGAATGGGGCGCCACCGATTCCTCCAATATCCGCACCAAGGGCGTTCGCGACTACGCCTTCCTGGTCATCCGTAAGCACGGCTCGCCGATCCACTTCCGCGATGTCGCCGCTCAGATCGAGAAGCTCTTCAACAAGAAGGCCCACGTCGCCACCACTCACAACGAGCTCATCAAAGACAAGCGCTTCGTCTTGGTCGGCCGCGGCCTCTACGCCCTCGCCGAATGGGGCTATGCTCCGGGCATCGTCCGCGACGTCATCAAGGCTGTGATCGAAAAGAACGGCTCTCTCACCAAAGAAGAGGTCATCGCCAAGGTCATGAAGGAACGCTACGTCAAAGAGAACACCATCGCCGTCAACCTCCAGAATCCGAAATACTTCAAGCGCGACAAAGACGGCAAATACGCAGTCGCGGCATAAGGGCACAGGAATGCCATGTGGGTTCAGAGAAACTTGCGGAGCAGTCGTGAAGACATGCTCCGCTTTTCGTTACCAGGCGACTGCGAGCAGTAGGGCGGCTCGAGCCTGTGCCATTTTGTAGCGCACAGGCGAGAGAACGCCTGGTTCTATGAACCCACATGGCATTCCTGCTATAATAAACGGATGTCGTACGAAAGCATCGCGAAACTGATCAGTAGCGCCTTCGACAACTCGCTCGCACCGATCATCCTCCATTATGTCATTCTAGCCTCGCCGATCATTCTCGCCATACTTCTTGCCGAGATGTTCTGGAAGGTCTGGGTGCGCTATATACAGCTCAAGTTCTTCAATAGCCTCAAATACACCATCCTCGAGCTCAAATTGCCCAAGGATACCTTCAAGTCGCCCTTGGCCATGGAGACCGTCCTTCATGCCATCCACAACACCGCCGACGGCAGCCATTGGGCGCAGTGGTGGCTCGGAGAGACGCGTCCGTGGTATTCGCTCGAGATCATCTCCATCGAAGGCAACGTCAAATTTCTGATCTGGACCGAGGATCGCCGCAAGAACAATCTGATGTCTGCGCTGTATTCGCAATATCCGGGCATCGAGATCAGCGAGCATGAAGATTATTCCAAATCCGTGCAATTCGACCCCAAGGAATGGAAGATATGGGCATCGGAGTTCCAGTTCACCAAAGGCGATCCATATCCGATCAAGACATATGTCGATTATGGGCTGGACAAGGACCCCAAGGAAGAGTTCAAGATCGACCCGCTCACTCATCTCCTAGAATGGCAGAGCAGCCTGCGCCCGAATGAGCAGGTCTGGTTCCAATTCATCGTCCGCGCTCACAAGAAGGACCAGAAGATGCCGGGCCATCTCTGGAAGCGCGGCGATCTCTACAAGAAGGGCGTCGAGACCGAGGTCAATAAGATAATGATGCGTGATCCCAAGACAAAGCTCGTGGGCGACGAGATCGATGGCACGGCCTTCAGGACTTCGCCGACTCTCACCAGAGGCGAGAGCGATCTCATCGAGGCGATAGAGCGTAAGGCGACCAAGCTCGTATTCGATGTCGGGATTCGCACCCTTTATATCGCCAAGAAGAGCGCATTCGACACGCCGTTCGGCATCGGCGGTTGCATCTCCAGCATGAAACAATTCAATTCAGAGAGCCTGAACGGCTTCCGCCCAGGCGGCTCCAAGATGCCGGGCGGCCTGGATCACGTCTGGGAAGATTATCGCAATTCGCGACGCAACTATTTCTCCAGACGCATCCTCATGGCTTATCGCCGACGTTCGGCCTTCTATCCGCCTTTCAAGACCAAGACCATGATCCTCAATACCGAAGAGCTGGCTACGATCTACCATCTGCCAGGCGCTGTCGCTGGAGCTCCAGGATTGACGCGTGTCCCATCCAAGAAGGGCGAGGCTCCCGGCAATCTTCCGGTCTAACTCTCTATGCCTCCATATACGAGCCTCATATCGCGCGCTCGCCGCTATCTAGTGCCTGCGAGCGTCGTCGCAGCTGTATTGATCATCGCTATCGGGATCGCCTCCAGCGCCCCCGGAGACGCGCCCACTGATGCCATCATCACAGTCAGCAATGGCGCCACACTGAATTCAGTCGCAGACGATCTCAAGAGCGCCCACATCATCCGCTCTACGATCCTGTATCGCATATATGCGACGATCCTAGAAGGCACTGCCGGCGTGAAGAGCGGGCATTATCTCTTCGACGGCCCGCAGTCGTCTCTGCGTGTCGCCTATCGCACCACGCACGGCCTGCAAGGATTTCCATTGGTCAGGATCACAATCCCTGAGGGTCTGGCTTCATCAGATATCGCCCGCGCCATGAAGAGAGCCATCCCGGCCTTCGACAGCAAGGCCTTCATGGCCCTAGCCAAGAAACAGGAGGGATATCTCTTCCCGGACACGTATTTCTTTGAAGCCAACGTCACACCGGAACAGGTCGTCTCCGAGATGCGCGCCAATTTCGACCGGAGGACCGCGCGCATCTCATCGGCCCCCTGGTCCCTCGGGGGTCGCACCTTTAGGGACGTGATCGCCATGTCCTCCCTCGTCGAGGACGAGGCCGCGACTAGCACCGACCGACGCATCGTCGCCGGCATCCTCTGGAAGCGCCTCGACATCGGCATGGCCCTCCAAGTGGACGCACCGTTCTTCTATCTCTTCGGCAAGTCTTCCGCCCAGCTCACTTTGAGCGACTTGGCGACGACCTCTCCATACAATCTCTACAAGAATCGCGGCCTGCCGCCGACCCCGATCAACAATCCAGGCCTCGAGGCGATCACTGATACGATGAATCCGCTCAAGACCGACTATCTATATTTTATGTCCGGTCGCGATGGGACCATGCACTACGCAGCGACTTTGGAACAGCACAACGCCAACAAAGCCAAGTATTTGAATTAAGTCTCAAAAGAGCTTAGAGTGTGGCTATGTCGAACAGCTCTATAGGCAAGAAGGTATTTGTCGGCATGTCCGGCGGCGTAGACAGCTCCGTCTCGGCAGCCTTGCTCAAGAAGGACGGCTACGACGTAACCGGAGTCTTCATCAAAGTCTGGCAGCCGGACTGGATGGATTGTGATTGGCGCGAAGAGCGTCTCGAAGCCATGCGCGCGGCGGCACATCTCGGCATCCCATTCGTGACCCTAGACCTAGAGTACGAATACAAGAAAGGCGTGATCGACTACATGATCGCCGAATACGCCGCCGGCCGTACACCCAATCCGGATGTGATGTGCAATAGAGAGGTCAAGTTCGGCGCCTTCTGGGATTGGGCCAAGAAAAATGGCGCAGACTACATAGCAACTGGCCACTATGCGATAAATACAGACAATAAGCTTTTCGCAGGAACAGACACGAATAAAGACCAGTCGTATTTTCTCTGGACTTTGAACAAGGACGATCTTGCGCACGTGCTTTTTCCTGTTGGGAACATGACGAAGCCAGAAGTGCGTAAATTAGCCAAGAAGTTCAAGCTCCCGAATGCTGACAAGAAGGATAGCCAAGGCCTCTGCTTCATCGGCAAAGTCGACCTCAAGGATTTCCTACAGCATTACATCAAGACCGAACAGGGGAACGTGCTCGATGAGAACGGCTCGGTCATCGGCACGCACCCAGGCGCTTTGCTGTTCACTATCGGTGAGCGGCACGGCTTCACGGTTACCAAGAAGACTCCTGACGATGAGCGCTACTTTGTGATCTCAAAGGACGTGAAGGTGAATACGATCACTGTTTCAAATAAGAAAGAGGATGTTCTGCCGAACTCGATTAAAAGGGTTCAATTGAGAGGGGTTAGCTGGGTTTCAAAGGTGCCGAAGGTTGGTGAAAAACTTCTCGCTCGTAGCAGATACCGCGAAACGCTTTCTGAAGTCAAAGTCATTTCAGTTGAAAAGGCTCTGGCAATTGTCGAATTTTCTGAACCTCAAGACACCATCACCTCTGGCCAGTCATTGGTCATATACGATGGCCAAGAATGCCTAGGCGGCGGCTTTATTGTATAATCACCGACATGAATCACCTCATCTCGGTAGTCAAATCTGACGGCACCAAAGAATTATTCGAGGAAGAGAAGCTCGTATCCTCGCTAAAGCGCGTCGGCACCAAGCCTGAGGTCATCGAAGACATCCTAGACGAAGTCGAGAAGGGCATGCAGGACGGCATCACCACCGCTGAGATCTACAAGCGCGCCTTCGCCCTCCTCCGTGCCCATCATGCTCCGACCGCCGTCATATATTCCATCCGCCGCGCGCTCTTCGAATTCGGCCCGGATGGCTTTCCATTCGAGAAA
>JAHFMA010000038.1 GCA_023264475.1 Candidatus Parcubacteria bacterium
TATATGCTCCCAAGAGACCATATCTTCGGCGCCTAGAGCGACCTTCGCGAAATCTTTCCTCTTCTTGCCAAATCGATCCACCGGCACCGGGGTCGTGCCCGCACAATATATGCGCGCAATGCCTAGCGTCTCGGCTGTCCGGAATATGGACCCGACATTGTGGACGCTGCGGATGTCGGCGAGCAGGAGGCGGATATCGCGGCTTTTTGCTATCATGCACCTACCTTAGCTCGGATTAACCCCACCATCAATATGTATACCCTCTCGATCTTCCCCTCGCTCCTCTCTTGGAATCAGCTCGCGCCATTCCTGATCCGCATCACCGTAGGCATCACGCTCGCCTATTTCGGCTATCAAAATACCAGGAATAAGGGTCAGAGCTCAGGCTCTAACAGCTTCACTTATGGCATCGTCGAGATCGTCATCGCAGCTTTCCTCATCGTCGGCCTCTACACCCAGCTAGCCGCTCTCGTGAATGCGCTCATTCTCATCATCAAGCTCGCCGCCAAAGCCAAAGGCAAGGCCCTGCTGACGGATGGCATCAACTATTACATCTTGCTCCTCGTCATGTGCCTCTCGCTCCTCGTGACCGGCGCAGGAATGTTCAGCCTCGATCTGCCGTTATAAATTCACATTGTTTGTGCGCCCTGTTGGAGTCGAACCAACGACCAACTCCTTAAAAGGGAGCTGCTCTACCAGCTGAGCTAAGGGCGCAAATGAAGAACAAAGAACGATTGACAGATTATCACATTCGGGGCTTTGCGCAATCGAGCAGCAGCCTCTCCGTCGCTAATTCCAGGTCTCTCCTGCCACGATGACCTTCGTGATACAGCACGATCAGCTCTTTGGCGAGCTTCTTGTCCGTGATTGATTTCGCTTTCCAGAATAAGATGCCCAGGATATTCTCGACGGCCGTACCGGAGTCGATCGCCTCGCGATACATCTTCCAAGCCTTGAAGGCGTCGCCGCTCGCGAGTGCCCCCGCGATGCCGAAGATGTTGAATCCATCCGCCTTGTCCGCCGCATCGACAGCCTTGAGGTCAGAGACCACCGCCTTCTCGGCGCTCTTTTCGACGGCTCGCTTGAGCTCAGCATTGAGCTTCCCTTCTAGGACGATGAAGATGTTCGTGGACTCCTGCATGGCAGGAATGAGGTCGGGCAACTGCTCCTTGGCGTCGGCATCCTCAGTCACGCGATCGAGGAGCACAATGTATTTGCTAGAGAAAAGCCCTTGCCCTCCGAGATGGCTCTCGACGATCGAGCCACCCCAGTCGTCGGCTTCGACCTTTTGGTACGAAGCGTCCGGACGCTTGGCGCGCAGAGAAGCGACCAGCGCATGCGCCTTCTCGACAGCAGTCTTCGTATCGGTTCCGTGAAAGACGTAGAGCATGGCGTCAGTATACTACTTCAACTCCCCCCAATTATTACCTATCGAAGCCTTGGCTTCTAGCACCACCCCTTTTGTATCCTTGATATTCATGACCGACTCCATGATCTTTTCGATGTCAGCGGCCACTTCCGCGGCGCGAGCCTCCTTGATCTCATAGACGAGCTCGTCATGCACCTGCAGGAGCGGATAGACGACCTCCTCTAGCTTGTTCTTACGGATATATTCGTCGACTCTCACCATCGCGAGCTTGATGACGTCGGCCTCCGTGCCCTGAATCGGCGCGTTGATAGCCATGCGCTCAGCCGAGGCACGAATGAATGGGAGCTTGGACCTGATGCCCTCGAAGTAGCGGCGGCGACCATAGAATGTCTCGGTATAGCCGAGCTTGGCGGCTTCGGCCTTCACGCCCTCGAGATATGCTGCCAAGGTCGAGAACTCGGCGAAATAATCGTCATAGAATTTCTGCGCCTCAGACTTGGTCGTACCGAGGTTCTTCTTGAGCGCCAGGACGCCCATGCCGTAGAGGATGCCGAAGTTGATGATCTTGGCGCGGCGGCGCATCTCGTGATCGACCTTGTCAGGCGCGACCTTGAAGACATAGCTCGCTACCGAACGATGGACATCCTCCCCTTTGCGGAAGATATCGATGAGCTTCTCGTCGCCGGACAAGAAGGCCGCGATGCGCAACTCCATCTGCGAATAGTCGAGCGCGACCATCTTGTAGCCCTGCTCTGCGATGAAGGCGCCGCGGATCGCTCGGCCGAGCTCGGAGCGGACGGGGATATTCTGCACGCCGGGATCCTTGGTGGCCATGCGGCCGGTAGCGGCGCCGGTCTGGATGAAGGTCGTGTGCACGCGGTCCTCGCCATCGAGGAGCGGCGGGATTGCGTCGATATATGTGCCGAGAAGCTTGGTGAGCTCTCGGTATTCGAATATGAGCGGGATGATCGCATGCTCGTCACGGAGCTTCTCGAGCTCGGACTCCTTGGTCGAGCGCGCGCCGCCGGCTGTCTTCTTGATCTTCTTGCCGCCGAGGCCGAGCTTGTCGAAGAGGATGTCGCCGAGCTGTTTGGGCGAAGAGATGTTGAACTCGCCGCCGGCCATGGCCCAGATGCGCTTTTGTAGGGCCTCGGCTGTGGCGTGATATTCCTTGGACAGTTTGGCCAGAATGGCGCGGTCGATCTTCACACCGCGCTTCTCCATCTTGTGGAGGATAGGAATGAGCGGCAATTCGATCTCCTCATAGACACGACGCATATTGCGCTTGTCGAGCTCCGCGTAGACCATCTTCTCGGCCTCGTCAAAATTTTCAGTGTTCGCAAAATTGAGGATGTCCTCGAGCTGTGGGCCCGAGATGTTCGAGTTCACGAGGCCAAGTGCGAGCGCGACTTTCTCGAGTCTTTCTTTGTCGACTCCGTTGGTCGTATCAGCTCCGAACATCGATTGGTTCGGGCTAGGCGCCGCAGAGACGGAAGTTCTGGCGGAAACTTTCGGAGCCCGAGGAGGGCGAGAAGTAGGCGCGTCGCCAGCAGGCGACGACGCCGGTTCCGCGAGAACTTGCCGCTTCTGCGGCGCCTGTTGCACCTTTCCTTCCATCACTTGCTTAAGTCTTTGCGAAAGAGTCCTGAACTCCAGCTTCGTCCACAGCTCGTTGACCTTAGCGAGATCCAACGTCTCCTTGAATGTTTTCTCTGGCAACACATACTGTATCGGCGCGTCCAGACGGATCGTCGCCAAAATCTTGCTGAATTCCGCCTCCTCTTTGTTGTCTTTCAGCAACTGCACGATGCGCGGCGTGATACCAGCCTTGGCGAACTTTTCTTCATGCCCTGCCCCTAATTCCCTATACATATCTTCGATGGACCCGAAGGTCGTGATGAGCGTGGTCGCGGTCTTCTCGCCGATACCTTTCACGCCAGGGATATTGTCGGACGGGTCGCCGCGGAGACCTTTGTAGTCAGGAATGAGATCCGGGCCAAAACCATATCGGTCTTTCACCGTCTGCTCGTCATAGGTGATCGTGTCATTCAAGCCCTTCTTCAAGGTATAGACCTTCACCCGCTCGCCATCGATGAGCTGGAGCGTGTCCATGTCTCCGGAAGCGATAACAATCTCGATGTCCTTGTTCCCTTTCATCTGCTCGACGATCGTGCCGAGGATGTCGTCGGCCTCGAAGCCCTGCTTGTCGTACATCGGGATATCCATGGCCGTGAAGATGTCGCGCGAGCGGTTGATCTGGCGGATGAGGTCGTCGTCGATCTGCTTGCGCTGAGCTTTGTATTCCTTGAAAGCCTCATGGCGGTGCGTCGGGCCCTTCACGTCATAACAGGCCGCAATGTAGTCGGGCTTGAGCTGTTCGATGATCTTGATGAGCATCGCCGAGACGCCGTACAGGGCGCCCGTCGGCTCACCGGCCGCCGTCGCAAAATCCGGCAAGGCGTGATAAGCGCGGTGCAAGATGGCATGGGAATCGAGAAGGACGAGGCGCTTCATGGCCCTATTGTACCCTTATAGAGCGATCGTGTAAGCTCCATCCCGTATTTCAAAATGAAGATGCGCTGATGGCAAAAAATCCTTGAGCCCCACATTCTCGGGCCATTCGATCATGATCAGGTTGTTGCGGTCAGCGACGAGAGCCTCCCAACGCAAGGCTTCCAATTCTTCCTGGCGCTCCAAACGGTAGGCATCGATGTGGATCAGACGCGGAAATATCTCATTCTTGGTCTCGTATATCTTCATGATCACGAAAGTCGGGCTAGTGATCGTCTCTGTATTGCCTAATTCTTGGGCCACGAGCTTGGTAAAGGCGGTCTTGCCTGCGCCGAGATGGCCGGACAGGCCGACGACAATCGCTGAATCGCGCACGGCATATTTGTCAGCCAGATCGGACAACCACTCCTTAGCGATCTTCGTGGTCTCTTCCAGAGATTTGGACATGAATGTCTTCATGCCCGAATCATATCTCAAACATAAAAAAAGGCCATCTTGTGAGAGATGGCCCTGATGAGGCTGACACCGCTTTATTGCGGGATCGGACCTGTGTATGGAATGTACTTGCCGGTCACTGGGTCCTTGGTCCACCACTTGTCTGTTTCAGTATCATGATACAGCTTGCGGTAGCCGCGGGTCTGACTGGGCCTTTGCACTACTGGCGGGGGCTGTTGGTACTGCTGATACTGCGGCGGCGCATAGACAACCTGCTGTTGGACGACCGGAACCGATGGCGGCATATCGCTTGGAATCGGACCTCCCAAAAAGTCGATGTTGTGCTGCTCCACGACGCATGACGTGGTGCCATCCGGGTTCTTCTTGAGCGAATAACCACCGAAACGGATGCACCCTGCACCTCCCAACAAAATGCCAGCCATGAAGACCAGCATGACGATTGATCTGACGTATTTAGCTTTCATTCAAAGATCCTTGGTTTACCGCTATAGGAACCATTCCTAGGCTGTCTTCATTTAACTCTCTTTTGGAGATTTGTCAATACCCCAGCGATATATTGTTCCCGGCTTCCCTGCTATAATTAGCGCCATATTATCGAGACCTTATGACTATCCATTTCGACGAAGACAAGCAGAATCAGAAGATGACCGACCTGCTCCACAAAGAAGAGGAGGAGCTCGTGAGCATGCTATCAGCCAAATACGGCCTCGAGTACGTGAATCTCCTCGGCACCGGCGTGAATACCGACGCGCTTCGCTTGGTGGACGAGACTGCCGCCCGAGCCGCCAAGGTGGCTCCGTATGCCCTGCTCGACAAGAGGGTCAAGATCGCATCGCGCAATCCAGAGGATCCAGCGGTCAAAGCCATCCTAGAGTCCTTATCCAAGAAGGGCTATGCCCCCGAGCTCCATATCGCGTCCACACAGAGCCTAGAGAAGGCTTGGAAGGGATACAAGGATCTATCCTTCGCTTCCGAGAGCCGCGGCGGATCCTTGGAGATCTCCAGCGATGAGATCGCGGCCATCATCGAGCAAGCCAAGAGCCTGCCGGACATCAAGGCCATCTTCGAGAAGACTCTCTCAGCCAACAAGAGCTACCGTGTCTCGCGCATCTTGGAGACCATGGTCGCTGGAGCCTTGGCCGTCAACGCCTCCGATATCCACTTGGAGCCAGAGGAAC
>JAHFMA010000039.1 GCA_023264475.1 Candidatus Parcubacteria bacterium
CCCGCGAAGCGGTCGTCTCCGCCGGTAAAGCCTCGACCTCATACATCCAGCGCCGCCTCGGCATCGGCTACTCGCGCGCAGCCAAGCTCATGGATATGCTAGAACAGCGCGGCGTGATCGGTCCTGCCAATGGCTCCAAGCCTCGCGAGGTCATCGGGCTGGGCCAAGGGATAGAGCAGACAGCCCCTGCTGACACCAGCGTCCCTGAAGAGATCGTATGATGACCCGCTCGGCCTATCTCCGGATATTCCGCTTCGCCGCAGCAGGCTTGATCATCCTCGCGATCGTCGGTTATGCCATATCACGCTCCCTCCCCTACGCCCGCGGGCCGCGCATCGAGATCTTCACCCCGGCTGACGGCAGCACGATATCCTCGGCGACCATGGAATTGATCGGCCGCGCCGAGCGCATCAAGGCGCTCACAGTGAACGGCGCCGCAGCCTCGGTGGACGAGGCTGGCGGGTTCAAAGCCACGCTCGTAGCCTTCCCAGGCACGAATGTGATCACTGTGAGCGCGACCGACCAGTTCGGCCGCTCTATAGAAAAGAGATTGACCGTGCGAGGCGCGGCCGATCTGCCTACACAGCAAAAACCGTCTGTTACGACGGCTTCGACTACGGCTCAATAGCCTAGAGAGGGCTCTACTTGCCGACGCGAGCTTGGTAGTCTCCGGTCTCGGTATTGATCCTAATGATCTCGCCTTCGTTGACGAAGAGCGGGACGTTGATGGTAGCGCCGGTCTCGAGAGTGACGACCTTGGAACCGCCGGTGGCGGTGTCGCCTTTCATGTTGGGAGGAGCTTCGGTGACTCGGAGCTCGGCCGTGACCGGGTAGCGGAAGCCCATGGGCTGGTCGCGGAAGGTGAACTGGCCGAGCACGGTGTTGGGCTTGAGGAAGCGGCCTTGGGGTCCGACCAATTCTTCGGTCATCTTGAAGCGCTTGGCTGAGTCCTCGGCTTCGCAGAACCACCATTCGCCGCGGTTGGTATAGAGATATTTGACCTGGCGCTCATCGATCTCGGCCTCCTCCACCTTCTCGGAGACATGGAAGGAATACTCCATAACCTTGCCGGTCATGAGGTTCTTGAGCTTGGTGGCATTGACCGGCTTGCGCTGTTGTTTGCGGAAGACGTGCGCGGAGATGACCTCGTACGGAGTGCCGTCCATGACGATGTATTTCTTCTCTGTGACTTCGTTGTATTCGAGGAGGGCCATGGGTTAAGAATCTTATCCTAGCCGAAGATGGCCGGAAAAGCAAAACCCCGCCGAAGCGGGGTTTTGCGCGGATGTAACTGAGTGATCAGTTCCTTCCTTACCAGTTGTACGACAATTATATCCTCTGACCATACTAAGTCAAGTCAGATAACCGCTTCACCCTGTGGACCTTACGGGAGTCGAACCCGCACACCCTAACTGGTAAGGAAGGATGCTGAACCGCTCAGAAGGCCCACAGGCAAAAGCGGTCATCCGCGCGGATGACCGCTTTTGCTGATTATGAGGTTTTGCGATCCTACAGCACTTCGTTGAGCTTAGCTCTGATCTGCTTCAGGAGCTCGTCGCTCACCTTGGGATTCTCCTTGAGGAACTGGCGCGTGGCGTCATAGCCGCGGCCGATAGACTCGCCATTGTATTTGTACGAGGTGCCGGAATGGTCTAGAAGGCCATACTTCTCGCCGAGAGCGATGATCTCCCCTTCATGGCTGATGCCTTCGTTGTACATGAGGTCGAATTCGGTCTGGCGGAAAGGCGCGGCGACCTTGTTCTTGACGACCTTGACGCGGACGCGTCCGCCCATGATCTCCTCCCCTTTCTTGATCTGAGCGATGCGGCGGATATCGAGGCGCACGGACGAATAGAACTTGAGAGCCTTGCC
Source organism: Candidatus Parcubacteria bacterium (assembly GCA_023264475.1). Lineage (GTDB taxonomy): Bacteria > Patescibacteriota > Minisyncoccia > Phycocordibacterales > PALSA-1337 > C7867-002. The sequence goes on from JAHFMA010000039.1 coordinate 1,873, forward strand.
GCCCGGCGTGGTCTCTGGATTGCCGAACATCACGCCGATCTGCATGCGGATCTGGTTAATGAAGATGACGACGGTCTTGGACTTGGCCACGAAAGCGGTCATCTTGCGCAGGGCTTTGGACATGAGGCGCGCCTGCGTGCCGACCTGCAGCCTAGAGATGTCCTCTTCGATCTCCACCTGAGGCGTCAGCGCGGCCACGGAGTCGATGACGATCACGTCCATCTTGCCGGTGCGCACCAGGCTATCGACAATCTCGAGCGCCTGTTCCCCGCTATCCGGCTGGGAGATGAGCAGGTCGTTGATCTGGACGCCGAGCTTGCGGGCATAATCCGGGTCCATAGCGTGCTCAGCATCGATATAAGCGCACATGCCGCCTTTCTTCTGAGCCTCAGCGATGACATGGAGAGCGAGCGTGGTCTTGCCGGACGATTCCGGGCCGAAGATCTCGGCAATGCGGCCGCGCGGCACGCCGCCGATGCCGAGGGCCCAGTCGAGCCCGATCGAACCTGATGAGATGGCGTCGACGTTGACCTTGGGCTTGTCGCCAAGGCGCATGATGGATTCCTCGCCGAATTTGACGCGGATGGCGTCGAGCGCGCTCTTGACCCCTTCGATGGAATGGCCTTCTTTGGAATACTCCACGGCCGCGTGGACACCCTCCGCAGCCTCTTCATGCTTGGCGGCGGCTTTTGTTCTCTTTATGGGCATATCTGGGATATGTTATTTGGCTACGTAAGGCAAGAGGGCCATGAACCTGGCGCGCTTGACGGCGGTCGCGAGCTGGCGCTGATACTTGGCGGTGATGCCAGAGCGCTTGCGGCTGATCATGCGTCCGTGCGGGTTGATGAACTTGCGGAGGATCTCCGTGTCCTTGTAGTCGACATGCTTGATATTATGCTGATTGAAGTAGCACTGCTTTTTCATGATGGTTGATTAGTTGAGTATGCGATCGATTAGAATGGTATATCGTCAGGGTTGATCTCTTCCTGCGGGTATTCGATGGCTTCCCCGCCGGCGGCTTCGGCCTTGGGAGCTTCGCCTTTGCCGGCGGAAGCTGCTGCCGGTGCGGCACCGGTTGAGCCGGCGCGCGTGCCGAACTGCACGTTGTCAGCGATGACTTCGGTGCGATACTTCTTGGAGCCATCTGGTGCATCCCAGGAGCGGGTCTGCATGCGGCCTTCGACGAAGGCCTGTGCTCCCTTCTTGAGATATTGGCCGCAGAGCTCGCCGAGACGAGCGAAGGCCACGATGTTGTGGTAGTCGACGTTCTCCTGGCGGACGCCGTCCTTGTCCTTGTAGACGCGGTTGGTGGCCAAGCTGAAGCTGGCGACCTTGGTCCCGGAAGGCAGAGCCTTGATCTCCGGATCGCGGGTCAAGTTGCCGATGATGAATGCTTTGTTGAGATACATATTAGATGAGATAGGGCCTTTATAGCACTAGTGTACTAAGGTTAAGCCTCTTTGACCATCTCGTCTATGCTCTTGTCCATCTCTTCGACGGTGGCAGGAGCGGCGGCCGGAGCGGCCTCAGCCACGATGGCCTGGCCCTCTACCGGAGAGAACGTCTTGCGGGAAGAATATGCCGGGGCGGCAACGACGGCCGGGGCATGCTTGCCGAGATAGGTGCTCTCCTTGACGGTCGTGATGAGCAGCATGCGGAGCACGCTGTCCATAGCCTCGACAGTCTTCTTGACGGCCTCGACCTTGTCCGAGGCAAGCTCGAACTTGATCCAGCCGAAATGCGCCTCGTCGTGCTTGTCGTACGATCCGGCGACGGTCTTCTTGCGTATGGTATATGCGAGACGCTCATGCCTAGGAGCCTCTTCGCCGATGACTTCGGCGCCGGCGCCTACGATGGCTCCGCGGACTCGGTCGGCCTCGCCCTGGACGGCCTCCTCGGGCACGCCAGCGATCAAGTAGCCGATCTCATAAACATTAACGCGATCTTCTCGAGTTGTATCGTTCATATTTGTGCAGTCAGTTGCCCCTTGAATGTCCTCGGGGACCCGTCTGGCCTTGTTTTAGGGCCGCGCGGGACTTACTGCGATATTATTTGCTAATACGTTCGAGAGTACCACGACAACGCGACATGCGCAAGAAGGCCTGCAAAGAGGCCCCATCAAGGTATCAGACCGAGATAAAATCCGTATCAAAATGGGATAAAAACGGAATGAATTTCCTCATGCGCTCCCCTATTGACCGCTATTTGCGCTAAGGGTAATCTCATATGGAACCGAACATTCGAACTTCAAACATGGAGGAAGCATGATCTTTGCTGACATAGTGATATCAGATGGATTTTTGCGGGTCGTCACGATCTTGGCAGGCTCGATATTGGCAGTCATCCTCGTCGACAAATTGAGGGTCTGGCTGAATCTCAAGCGGGACCGGAAGGTAGCGAGGCTCAATAGGCTCCTCGACGATTGGAAGTGCGCGGTGCGAGCCAGGCGTGGATGGGAGATGAGCCACTCGGTCTGGCTCGATCCGAACCGCAAATATTATCTCGAGGATACCGAATATATCAGCCTCTGGGAGGATGAGGTGCAGAAGGAGAGCCTCTATCTCACAGCCAGAGGCAAGAAGAGCAAGCCGCAGAGCTTACCGGAGTACATGTCCTTGTCATCATCCAAGAAGGACTGATAGCCACAGCGCCCTTACCGGCGCTGTTTTTGTTCGTCTTATTTGCGCAGGAAGAGCGGCGCCTCGGGCATCTTGCCCTCTCGAATATATCCTTGGATCTTTGACGAAGTCGACGGCATGATGGGTTCAAGCTGTTTGGCGATCGCCCAGAGCTGAGCGCCGAGCGCCTTAATCATCTCCTTCCCTTTTTCCGGATCAGTCTTGACCACCTTGAAGGGTTGGCTATCTTGGATGGACTTGTCGGCTTCTTGGATGAGACGCCAGATCTCGTCGCAAGCCGCTTTGATATTGTAACCTTTGATCTCTACAGGCTTCACATCTGCCATTTCTACCTTCACGCTATTATCTACCATCATCTTGAGGACGCGGCTCGTGAGATTGCCTACCCCGTTGGCCAAGCCAGCATTGTAAGCCTCTTTGAACTTCTCCTTGGTGAAAGGGCTATCCTCGAACGGCGAGATCTCGCGCGCGACATAGTAGCGCAGGGCGTCGGTGCCATATTCATTCACGATCTCGATCGGATCGACGGTGTTGCCGAGAGATTTGGACATTTTGATGCCTCCCTCGCCGGTCACGAAACCATCGATGACGATCGTGCGGGAAGGCGGCAAGTCGGCGGCCATGAGCATGGCCTGCCACATAGCGGACTGCTGG
>JAHFMA010000008.1 GCA_023264475.1 Candidatus Parcubacteria bacterium
TGCGGCGATGAGGTCGGTCACGTGGTGGTCTAGGCAAGTGATGAAAAGGGTCTTCTGCTCGACCTTGTTGCCGGTCTGGCCGCGCTGATCGGAGAGCGCCGCTTCGCCATCGATCTTGTATTGCAGGGGGATGTCGTATATGACGCGGCGGTTGGCGATCTGGGCGCGAGGGATGTCTTTCTCGCACTGCTAGCGGAGCTTGTCGAGGTCGAGCTGGGTGATCTCGGCATCGGCGCGCGAAGTCATGACGGCGCTCGAGACGACCACGGAGCCTAGGCCGATGCCGCCCACGCCCAAGAAGGCCTTCTTGACCTTGACCCCAGCTTTGTCTTCGGCGGCCTTCACGGCGCGGCGTACGCTCTCGGAGACGTCGCGGAGGTTGGTGACATAGCCGTGGCGGACGCCGCGAGTCTCGGCCAGACCGGCGCCGATGACCTTGGGCAGGCCGCGCTCATTGAGCTCACGGGTATCGGATATGACGGCTTTGGTGAAGTTGGTGCCGACGTCTATGCCTGTGATGATATTGCGTGCCATTGGGTATCTAGACCTTGAACCGTTTGCGGATGTCGGCCTCTATGCGCTCCATTGTAGCGCCATGGTCGTGTCCTTTCAAATGCACGCAGCCGTGGATAAAGAGAAAGGCGATGAAATTCTCGTAAGCCCGGTCAAAATCCTTCGCCATCTTGCGAGCATCGCTCGGCGAGATATAGATCTCGCCCTCATTCTTGCCGAGAGGGAAGCTCAAGATATCCGTCGATATATTCTTGTCTCTATATATGAGATTGAGCTTCTTCATCTTGGTTGGGACCGTGAAGATGAGGTCGAGCTCATAGCTGGCGCCGAGCACAGCGTCTTTGATGGCAGAAAAACGCACGCGAGGGATGCTCGCGCGCGTTTCGTTCGTTATCGAGAATCGAGCCATCAGCCGGCGATTATTTGCGGCCAGGCTTACGGTCGGTGGCGGCCGGAGCTTTGCCGAGCTTGATGAGCTCTGCCATGTCGGCGCGGCGCTTGATGAGGGTGAGAGCGCGCATCTTGACCTTGTACGGGGATTGGGTGCGGCCGGCGTAGCGGAGGCTGCGCTTGCGAGGGATGACGCCAGAAGACTGGACCTTGCGGCTGAAGCGGCGGATGACTCCGAGGGCGTTCTCGCCTGGGTTGCGCGTGATTTCTACGTTGATCATAAGTGAGGAATAATATAGCACATGAAGGCCGAAGCGCGCAAGATTGGCCTATTCAGAGGCTATTTGCCCCAATAATCCTTCTCGATCTTCTTCATGTGATCAGCCAGCTTGTCTAGCGGCACGACATCCTGAGAGTAGGTGTCGACCTTGCGCACGATAGCTGTCTTCTCGACGGCCTCCTTCTTGCCGATGACAATGACATAAGGGGTATGATAGCGCTCGACAGACGAGACTTGGGCCCCAAGGCGATCCTTGGCGAGCGAGAGCTGGAGAGGGATCTTGGCCAGGCGCAGGCGCTCGATGACATCTAGGCAGAGGAGCTTGGACTGGCTGCCGAGCTGGACGAAAGAGGCGATCGGCCGTTTGATCTTCTTGAGCGTGTCGCGCAAAGAGGCGTCCTTTGATTTGATGAGAAGAGATAGGCCGATACCTTGGATGTCGCGCTTCATGCCGAGGCGCTTGGACAGGCCGTTGTAGCGCAGGCCGATGCCGTAGACGTGCTGCTGGTCAGGGGTCTTGGCTTCGCCGTCGACGAGGGCGAAAATAGTCTCGGTGCAATATGAACGATTGCCGATGAGGCCATTGTTGAGGGCGTAAGGCACGCCCAGAGCCTCGAGATATTCGAGGACCTCTTCGAGATGGCGGCGGCTAGTCTCGGACAAGAAGTCCATCGAGCGCGGCGCATGGTCGTTGATCTCCTTGCAGACGGCATCGCGGCAGGCCAGGAGCTCAAATGGTCCGCGCTTCAAGAGCTGGCGGCATTCGGGCTTCATATCGTTCACATGCTTGCGGTAATAGGCGATTAGCTCGCGGCTGAAGCGGGAGATCGATTCTCGATCGCCGATGCTGTTGATCTCCACGCGGACGTTCTCGTAGCCTTCTTCGCGAAGCATGGCGCGTCCGGCCTGGATGAGGGACGCTTCAGCGATAGGGCCGGAAGACCCCAGGATCTCCAGATCGGCATAGCGGTGGCAGCCGCTCTTCTTGGCGCTGGCCGGAGAATTCTTGCATGGATCTTTGAGATATATCTGCACCGGCTGAGCCCGGGAAGCCCAGTCTTCTTCCTCGTAGGCGCGGATGAGGGCGATCTTCTCTTCGACGCCGAGCGGCAAGCGGGCATGGCGGTCCGTCTCATCGTCCACGAAGTCGTTGTCGGCTAGGCCTTTGGCGGCATCTAGGTCTGCCTTGACGATCGTCGGACTCTTGGCCGGAGTGAAGCCGTAATAGACGGCGATCTCGCCCACCTTGTCCAGATGATTGACGAGAATGAATTTGGTCGGGCTATTTTGTTTGGGTTTCATGGTATTTGCCTGGCAGGATGCCGAAGAGCGACGGCGGCGTCAGTCGGACGATCGGACGGCCGATGATGAAGCGGGCATCGAGCGGGCCCCAGACGCGGCTGTCGGAGCTCTGGGCACGGTTGTCGCCCATCACAAAATATTCCGTCTGGCCGAGGTGGATCGGCGCGATCGTATCGTGCGAAACGTGCTTGGCTTCGATGTACCATTGATCGAGCGTGATGGCAGGCGTGCCAGAAGCGACGATAGTCGGGACGCCGTCCTTCATGGAGATCGTCTCTCCGGGCAGACCGATGATGCGCTTGATGTAATAGGTGCTCGGGTCGTTGGGGTATTCGAAGACAATCACATCGCCTCTCTGCGGCTTGGAGAAGTCGTAGGTCAGACGGTCGACGATCAAGAATTGTCCGGTGGCGAAAGTCGGATCCATGGATGCTCCATTCACCACGAATGGTTCGGCGATGAAGTAGCGGATAGGGAGGACGATCACGAGCGCGATGGTCACAGCTTTGGCCCAATCGCGTACGCTGGCCCAAAATCGGCTCCTTTTTGGCTGAGGTTCGGAAGCGGGATGCATGGCATTGACTCCCTGAGTGGCTCCCTGAGGCGGCATGATTGGGGCATTGTAGACTCATTTTTTGATCGGCGCAAGTTTTTGCCATTTTCGCCTTCATGCTACAATCGCGCCATGTCATATATCATCGTCGGTCTAGGCAACCCAGGAGAGGAATACGAGAGCACTCGGCACAACACCGGGCGCATCGTTCTCGATCTCGTCAGGAAGGAGCTCGATGGCGATGATTTCTCATTCGATAAGAAGCTCAATGCGCAGGTCGCCGAGGCCAAAGCCGGCAAGGACAAGGTGGCCTTGGTCGCGCCCGAGACCTTCATGAACAATTCTGGCAAGGCTATCGCGCCGCTTGTGAAGAGCAAGAAGGCGGCCGAGAGCATGCTCGTCATATACGACGACTTCCAGCTCCCGATCGGCCGTATGAAGATGTCATATGACAAGAGCTCCGGCGGCCACAACGGCCTAGAGTCCGTCATCAAACATGTTAAGACCACTGCCTTCCCGCGCTTGCGCATCGGCACGGCCCCGGCGACCTCCAAGGGCGAGGCCAAGATCCCGCACGGCGACGACAAGATCGAGAAGTTCATCCTCGGTGATTTCAAGACCGACGAGCTCAAAGAGATCAAAAAAATAGCCAAGAAGGCGGCGGAGGTCATCCAAGTCTGGGTCAAGGACGGTAGGGAGCCGGCCACCATGGTCGCGAACACTCAATAAGGCAATAAAAATCCCCGCCATTCAGGTGGGGAATTTCGGGCTGCTTGGACTCGAACCAAGAACTGTCGGGACCCAATCCCGGTGCTCTACCAATTAAGCTACAGCCCGTTTGTGCTGAATATAAGCACATCAATGAGCCTTAAGTAAATCCTCGAATACGACTTTTCTCGGTAACAGAAAAATCCCCTGCAGGGGTTTTTTCTTCGGTCCTCGGCAATTTCTTGCTAGAAATTGCCTGCGGATGTACCTCGAAAAGTGTATTCGAGGATTTACTTTTTCTCTCCGGTGTAAGCCAATGCCATCTTCTGATCCTTCGGGTCGAAGAGAGCGATCTTGAACGGGTAGGTCTTGCCGAGCTCTAGGGTTTTCTTGAGCTTCTCCTCCGAGCCGAACTCCGAGACATGGACCAAGCCGGCCACGCCCTCTTCGATCGAGGCGAGCGCGCCATGCTTGTTGAACTTGATGATCACGCCGCTGACCGGCATGTCCTTCTTGTACTTCTTGCCGGCTTCTACCCACGGATTCTGGCGCATCTGCTTGAGAGAGAGGGAGATCTTGCCGTCCTTGATCTCGATGATCTTGGCGCGGACCTTCTGGCCGACCTTCACGAAATTGCGCGGGTCGTCCACGAGGCCCCAGTCGATCTCGGAGATGTGGATCAGGCCTTCGAGGCCCTCTTCGAGCTTGACGAAGACGCCGAAGTCTACGACGCCGGTGGCCGTGCCTTCGACCTCATTGCCGATCTCATACTTGTTGACCATGCGCTCCTTCTCCTTGTGCTCGGAGCCCTTCTCCGAGAAGATCAGCTTGCCTTCCTTGGGGTCGGCGGTGATGATCGAGACATTGAGGCGGGTGCCGACGAGCTTCTTGAGCTCTTCGAGGATCTTGTCCTTGTCGCCGTCGCCGACGCGCGGATAGTGCTCAGCCTTGAGCTGGCTAGCCGGCAAGAAGCCGACGATACCCTGCCATTCTATGAGCAGGCCGCCCTTGTTGGCTTCCTTGACCGGAAGGTCGAGGACGCGCTTCTCTCTGATGGCCGCTTCGGCCTCGCTCCAGATGATGGCCTGGCGAGCCTCCTTGAGAGACAGCTCGTAATAGCCTTCCTTGTGGGCGTTGTCGGAGATCTTGGCGGCGATGACGTCGCCGACATTGACCTTCTTGATGACGTCGCGAGCGATGATGTACTCGCGGCCGTATATGATGCCTGTGCCGAACGGGGCGAGGTCGACGTAGACCGCGGCCTTATCGATGGCGATGACTGGGCCCTCTACGAGGTCGCCGATAGCCGGCGGATTCTTGATAGACGGGAAGAAAGGCGCCATGGCGCTGGCCTTCTGGGCGTCGGTGAGGATGATCTCGCTCTCTTTCTTCGGGGCGTCCGCGGCCTCGATGGTGCGGGCGGCGCGCTCGGCGGTGGTCTCGGTGACAGGCGTCTCCGTGGTTCCGGCGAGCTTCTCCTTGATCTTATTGAACATTGATATCTATTATCTGGTCGCCGCTTTTTAATCTATTAATGACCGACCGGGGACTGACCCAAAGCCGGAAAAGTGCGGTAGGACTAGAAAACGGCCTAAGCCGTTCATTGATAAGGTAGCACGGGATATGGTAGATTGGCAATCACTATGGTCATCACCCACTTAGGCGGAGAATTCATCAAGATCCAGTTCGGCGATACCGTCCTCGCTTTCAATCCGATATCCAAGGATTCCAAGCTCCCGACCGCCAAGTTCGGCGCTGATATCGTCCTATCCACGATCAATCATCCCGACATGAACGGCATCGATCAGGTCTCCTTCGGGGACAAGAAGGCCTTCGCCGTGATCGGCCCAGGCGAATATGAGATCAAAGGCGTTTTCGTCAAGGGTCTGGCATCTCAGTCTAGCTATGGCGGCGAGAAGCTCATCAATACTATATATACCGTCACTCTCGAGGGCATGAATATCTGCTTCCTCGGCGCCTTGGATCAGCCTGAATTGCCGCAAGAGGCTGATGAGGCTATCGACGAGGTAGACATCCTCTTCGTGCCGATCGGTGGCGAGGGAGTGCTCGCTCCGGCCGCCGCGTACAAGCTAGCCGTCTCGATTGGCCCCAAGATCATTATCCCGATCCACTGGAGCGGCGTCGGCGCCAAGGATGCGCTCAAGGCTTTCCTCAAGGAAGCCAGCGATAGCCCCAAGCCGGAGACCAAGCTCACTCTCAAGAAGAAGGACCTCGAAGGCAAGGACGCCGATGTTGTGGTGCTTGAAAAGGAATAGGAGAGTGCTACACTTATAGCAAGCACATGCCAGCCAAGAATTTCCAGGCGCATCTCGATAACCTCCGCTCCAAGCCGGAGCATGTCCGTCGCCGCTTAGCTTTCTGGTCTTCGTTCGGACTCACCGCCATCATCGCCGCATTCTGGCTCGGCTCGATGACATCTTTCAATACGCATGCCAAGCAGTCCGTGGCCGCGGCCGTCGACAAGGCCGGTTCACCCGCACAATCTCTCGTCGCCGGCGTCGGCGCTTTCGGCAAAGATATCTGGCAGCTCGTCTTCGGCGCTAAGAAAGTCCAATATTCTGAAGTGATCGCGACGCCTGGCACCAACTGATATTGACTCTCTAGGAGACCGCGGAAGCGGTTTTTTGTTTGCTTCAAACACCGATTTTTGCTATAATACCCATACAAATGGCCAAGAAGTCAGACAAAGACGTACCAGAGATCAGGCCGGCATCCGCCGGCTCAGGCATTGTCTCTAGGAGCATCTCGACTGAGATGCGCGAATCATTCTTGGACTATGCCATGTCGGTCATCACCGACCGCGCGCTCCCTGATGTCCGCGACGGTCTCAAGCCTGTGCATCGCCGCATCCTCTTCGCCATGCATGAGAAGGGTCTCACTGCTTCCGCCAAATTCCGCAAGTCCGCTGTGGTGGTAGGCGATGTGCTCGGCTCTTACCACCCGCACGGCGATGCCGCTGTCTATGAGTCTATGGTCAAGATGGCCCAGCCCTTCACTATGCGCTATCCGCTGGTCCACGGGCAAGGCAACTTTGGCACCGTCGACGGCGACCCGGCTGCCGCTATGCGTTATACGGAGGCCAAGATGTCCCGTATGGCTGCTGAGCTCCTCCGCGATATCGACAAGAATACCGTCGACTTCCGCCCCAACTATGACGGCACCAGGAAGGAGCCTTCCGTCCTGCCTACCGCTGTCCCCAATCTGCTCCTCAATGGCACGCTCGGCATCGCCGTCGGCATGGCCACTAACATCGCCCCGCACAACCTCCGCGAGGTCGTTGATGCCGCTACGCACCTAGTAGACAACAAAGAGGCCAGCACCGAGGACCTCCTCCAGTTCGTCAAAGGCCCCGACTTCCCGTTGGGTGCTGTCATGTATGGCGAGAAGGACATCCAGCATGCCTATGCCACTGGCCGCGGCTCCATCACCGTGCGCGGCGAGGCTGAGATCATCGAGGACAAGAAGGGCCAATACCAGATCGTCATCACCTCCATCCCATTCCGCGTCAATAAGAGCGAGCTCATCATGAAGATCGCCGACCTCGTCAGGGAAAAGGTCATCGAGGGCGTCAAAGCCCTCCGCGACGAATCCGACAAGGACATCCGCGTGGTCATCGACCTCAAGCAGGGTTCATTCCCGGAGAAGACCCTCAATCTCCTCTACAAGCATACCCAGTTGGAGGACGCCTTCCACGTCAACATGGTCGCCCTCGTCCACGGCGTGCCCCAGACTCTCGGCCTCAAGTCCATCCTCGAGGAGTTCGTCACTCACCGCATCGAGGTCATCCGCCGCCGCACCAAGTTCGATCTCGATGCCGCGGAGGCTCGTGAGCATATCCTCCTCGGCCTCAAGAAGGCCCTCGATCATATCGATGAGATCATCACTCTCATCCGCGCTTCCAAGGACGTCGCCGAGGCTCATGCCGGCCTCATGAAGAAGTTCAAGTTCAGCGACCTTCAGGCCACTGCCATCCTCGAGATGCGCCTCCAGAAGCTGGCCGGCCTCGAGCGCAAGAAGGTCCTCGACGAGCTACGTGAAGTCCAGGCTCTCATCGAGGAGCTCAAGAGCATCCTCAGCTCCGAGAAGAGGGTCCGCGGCATCATCAAGACCGAGCTCGCCGAGATCCGCGAGAAGTACGGCGATGACCGCCGCACCCGCATCGTCAAGCACGGCGTCAAAGAATTCAAGGCCGAGGACCTCATCGCCGACGAAGAGTCGGTGCTCGTCCTCACCAAGGGCGGCTACGTCAAGCGCACCGATCCATCCGAATACCGCAAGCAGAAGCGTGGCGGGGTAGGGGTCGTAGATCTGGACACGAAGGAGGAGGATTTCATCTCCCATCTCATCTTCGCTTCCACCCACAACGACCTCCTCTTCTTCACCGACAAAGGCAAGGCCTATCAGATCAAGATGTTCGAGATCCCCGAGGGCAAGCGCGCCACCAAGGGCAAATCGGTCATGAATTTCCTGTCGCTCGCTGACGGAGAGCGCGTTACCTCGATCCTGCCCATGCCCAAGAATAAGAAAGAGGCCGAAGGTCTGTCCCTCATGCTCATCACCAAGGACGGCACCGGCAAGAAGACTTCCGCCGCTCATTTCAAGGACGTTCGCCGTTCTGGCCTCATCGCTATCACGCTAGATCAGGGCGACGAGCTCATCTCAGCTTCGTTCGTGGAGAAGGGCGATACTGTCATGATCGCCACCAAGGAAGGCCAGTCCATCCATTTCAAGGAAGCCGATGTGCGCGAGATGGGCCGTAATGCCGCCGGCGTCCGCGTCATCAAGCTCGACAAGGACAGCGTCATCTCTGCTGATGTCGTCTCCAAGTCTGCCAAGAATCCCTGCCTCTTCGTGATGGGCGCCAACGGCTATGGCAAGAAGACCGAGCTCTCCGAATACAAGGTCCAGGGCCGCGGCGGCTCAGGCATTCTCACCATGAATGTCACGGCCAAGACCGGCCCGCTCATGGCCGCTCGTGTCGTCACTGAGGAGGATACTGAGGTCGTCGCTATGTCCAAGAAGTCCCAGGTCATCCGTACCGACCTCGCCGAGATCCCGACCCTATCCCGCGCCACTCAGGGCGTGCGCATCCTCAAGCTCCGCGAAGGGGATTCACTAGCGTCGCTCATCTGTCTCTAAGATATTTTTTGTATTGAGAAGGACTGGTTTCTCGAGAATCCGAGGACTTGTCTGAGCGAGTATGCAGCCGTAGAAGCCGAGGGAGCAATTGGGCTTCGAGCCCAGCGACCGAGGCATTCACGGATGCAACGAGCGAGTCCCGCAGGATTTGAGGGAAACCAGTCCTTCGAAATACGGGAACGTGTCCACACATGAGCATTTTTTGTGCTACGGGGCGTGATAGAATATAGCTACTATGTTCTCCGATCCGGCCGTCAACCTCTCCAAACTAGGCCTCGCTGAGGGCATGAAGGTCGTCGATCTCGGCGCCGGCTCGGGCTTCTACTCTATCGAAGCCGGCCGGCGCGTCGGAGTCTCTGGCCGCGTCTATGCCGTAGATGTCCAGAAGGATCTCCTCGAGCGCTTGCGCTCCATCGCTGCCAAGGATGATGTCCGTAATATCGAGGCCGTCTGGGGCAATGCCGAGAAGATCGGCGGCACCAAGCTCCGTGAATCCGCCGCCGACCGCGTGATCGCCTCCAATATCCTATTCCAGATCGCCAAGCTCGATGATTTCGCGCTCGAGATAAAGCGCATCCTCAAGCCCGGCGGCAAGGTCCTCATCGTGGATTGGAGCGAATCCAGCACCATGAGCCCCAAGACCCTTGTGCCAGTCCTCAAGGCAGAGACCTTGTTCGAGAAGAATGGCTTCGCCCTCGACCAGTCGTTCGACGCGGGCGACCATCATTATGGGCTAGTGCTGACGCGCCGCTAAGCTATAATCATCCCCATGAAGAAGACATCTAGATTCCAGATAGTAGTCATGATCGTCGCGGTCGCTTGCATCGTGGCCGGCGTCATCGCCTTCGCCACCTTCAGAAGCAAGAGCTCATCGTCTCAGTTGCCGGCCGTGGCAGTCTGGGGCACTTTCCCCAAGGATGTATTCGACCGCTATGTCTCGAATATCAACAATACTTTGGCGGACCAGATCACCGTCAATTACACCCAAGAGACCACGGACAACTTCCTGCGGGACTTCGTCTCGGCGCTAGCTCGCGGCAATGGCCCAGACGCGATCCTCATCCCCGCCGATCTGCTCCTCCCGAACCGCGACAAGCTCACGCCTGTCCCGTATACGGTCTTGCCTCAGCGCACCTTCCTCAACACCTATATCGATGAGGCTTCTATATATCTGGATCCGAATGGTGTGCTCGGCATCCCATTCATCGCTGACCCGCTGGTGACGTATTGGAACAGGGATATGTTCAATGCCGCCGGCTTGGTCATGTGCGCTGACCCTTCCTGCAAGCTCTATTGGGACCAGTTCAGCAGCTACGATGACAAGATCACCATCAAAGACGACAACGGCACGGTGACCAAGACCGCCGTCGCGCTCGGCGATTTCGCCAATGTGAACAACGCCCGCGAGATCTTCGCGTCCATCCTCATGCAGTCGGGCAATCCTATCACCGCGCAGTCGAGCGATGGCTCCGTATCGAGCGCGATCAAGACCTCTTATCGCGCTGATCCTTCTGGTGCGGTCAAATTCTTTGCCAAGTTTGTCAACCCGAGCGATAAGGATTATTCCTGGAACCGTTCATGGCCGGCCGCCAAGACCGCCTTCTTGGCCGGCAACCTCGCTACTTACTTCGGGCTAGCTTCTGAGCTCTCTGAGCTTCGCGCCAAGAATCCCAACTTGAATTTCGACATCGCGCCGTTCCCGCAATTCCGTACTGGAGGGGTAGCGGCCGCTTACGCCAAGCTCTACGGCTTCTCTCTGGTCAAATCTTCAGCCAAGACCAACGCCGCATATTCGATCATCTCCATCCTAGCTGCGGCTCAGAATCTGCCCAAGATCTCCAGCGCCATGTATCTGCCGTCGGTCTCGCGCGCCGTCATCGCCGCCGGGTTCGATGATCCGTATCTCGACCTCTTCAATCGCTCGGCCCTCATCTCTCGGACCTGGCTCGATCCGGACCCTGTCCAGACCGCCAAGACCTTTGGGACCATGATCCAGTCAGTGACCAGCGGACAAAAGAACATCACCCAGGCCGTGAATGACGCCGGTGATCAGTTCAATGCAGCTATCAGACAGGCCGTAGGACAATAAATATATGAATACCATCAAGAAGATCGCCATATCAGCTAGCGCACTCGCCATCCTGCTCGGATCGGCCTCGATCGCCCCCATTCTGGCAGCGACGAACAGCGTCCCTGAAGTCAATCTCAATAGCAAGCCGACTAACGGCCCGTTCGGCGCTTTCCAGCTCCTACAGTGCGACGGTCCGAAACTACCGTCCTCTATGGCGGATTATCTGGCCAAGTTCAAGGCTGAGAGAGGGCGTGATTATCGCGTCTGCAACTTCCAAGGTTTGATGGATCAAGTGCAATACCTCATCAATGCCATGATCATCCTTGGAGTGGTCGGTGCAGTCGTCGGCTTCGTCTATGCCGGCTATCTATATATCACAGGCATCCCTAGCAATATCAGCAAGGCCCATGCCATATTCCCAAAAGTCTTCTGGGGACTTATACTTATGCTGACAGCATGGTTCGTCGTCTATCAGATCCTGGAGTGGCTGACAGGGAATGCCTCAGCTTATCTCGGTGGATAATGGAATCTCATGAATAAAATGAACAAAACAATAAAAGGCTCTCTCGTCTTGGTATTCGCAGCCGTTTTGGCGCTCTCAGCTTGTGCTAGCCCGACCATTGCCCAAGACAACAGCACGACTCAGACGACCACGCTCCCGAGCGATAACAACACTACGCAGACGACCACCAACTCTAGCAATAACAATACGACCCAGACGACGAACTCCGGGAGCTTCTATCTCCAAAACCCTCTCGAAAAGAAATTCACTAGCGTCGGCGACCTCATCGACGGCTTTGTCGGCATCTTCACCTATCTCGCCATCCTCGCGGCCGTGCTCATGATCATTTACGTCGGCTTGCGCTTCGTCTTGGCTCAAGGCAACACAGAGGAGCTTAAGAAGCGCAAGGAGCAGCTGCTCTGGATCATGGTCGGTGTGGGCGTGGTGATCGGCGCTCGCTTGATTGTCTCCGTAGTCCTCAATACCTTGAAGGCTACAGGGACAGTCAGCTCGACGGTCATCGACAGCGCCGACAAGGCGCTGCAGTAGCATTAGCATTATAATCCCTTAATAATCCCATGAATAACAGCAAGACCTTGGCCGATGTGATCACCCTGATCATTTCTTATTTGAACCAGATATTGGTGCTCCTGATGGCTTTCGCCGTTGTCACCTTCGTCTGGTATATCATCAATTACTTCATCAAGGCTGATACGGACAAGAAGGAAGCCGCCAACTACGCCATGTACGCCGTGATCGGTTTCTTCGTAATGCTCTCGGTCTGGGGCCTAGTCAACATCTTGAGCAACACCTTCGGCCTCGGCAACTCTTCCGCAGCGAACACTATAAATGAGAATGTGAATAACCTTTTCCCTCGATGAAAGACATATACGCAAAGCTTCAGTCATTATCCAAGAAGCTTGGCGCCATTGGCGCTTACGCGATATTCAATGCGACCAGCGAGGTCAATGTGAATGTTAATGGAGGTGGGGGAGGAGGGGGCAGCTATAACGGAGGCGCTGGCGGCCAGAACGTAGATTCGCTCTTCGCGACCCTCTGGCATATCGGTGACTTGGTCATATATGCCCTCATCGGCTTGGCGGTCATATATATCATCTGGAATGCGGTCAAGCTTGCCACGAGCGAGGGGGCAGATTCTCGCAAGGAATACCAGCACACGATCATCTGGGGCATCGTCGGCTTGGCCGTCATCCTCTCGATCTGGGGTCTGGTCAATATCATCGGCGGCACCTTCGGCTTGGGCAATGCCAACGGCGGCCAGTTGGATTCATCCCAGGATTTCCAGAGCCTGATGCTCACCAAATAGCAGTTCGGGTATCCACAGATGCGCCTGTCTTCGGGACCGGCAATCCTATATAATTCAGGCAGTCACAAAGTTTAGAAGCATATTAATCAAATAATCCTATCATGAAGAAAATCATCGCATCCATAGCGGCCTTCGCCCCTTCCATGGCTTTTGCCGCTCAGCCGATCACCGACGCCAATTCCTTGGCTGTCAAGCTGACTTCGATCGGCAACACCATTATCGGCCTTTTGATCTCAGTCGCCGTCCTCTGGATCATCGTCAATGCCGTCCGTTTCATCATGGCTGACAGCGAGAAGCGCACAGAGATCCGCGGTTCCATCATCTGGGGCATCGTCGGCTTGGCCGTCATCCTCTCGATCTGGGGTCTCGTCGCTATCTTGACCGGCACCTTCGTCACCAACAACCAGGCTCCGATCGAAGATTTCCCGGTCAACCCGTATCCTCCGACGAACTAGTCCCCATGTCTTTCCCGGTCGCCACAGCTTACGCGGCTTTCGATAAGACCGCGGTCGACAAGACCCTCGCGCCGATCTTCACGAACGTCATCAATCCACTGATAATGCTGGCCTTCGCCGTAGCGGTCTTCGTGTTCAGCTATGGCGTCATCCAAATGATCACGCACGAGTCTAGTGACGAGGGTCGCACCAAGGGGAGATGGGCAATGATCGGCGGCCTGATCGGCATGACCATCATGCTCTCTGCTTGGGGCATCATCGGGCTGGTGTCCAATACCGTCGGACAGTTCAATTAGCTCTGTAGGCTAAGCTCGAAT
>JAHFMA010000040.1:0-2919 GCA_023264475.1 Candidatus Parcubacteria bacterium
AAGCTGCGTGGCGGCCCTAATGTCCGTGGCGTCAAGGCTTTCTCGCCATTGGTGGAGCGCATCAATGGGCTAGAAGGGGAGATCAAGGCTCTGTCTGACGAGGCCCTCAAATCCAAGACCGCCGAGTTCCGCGAACGTCTCAAATCAGGCTCTACCGAGAAGGACATCTTGCCCGAAGCCTTCGCTGTCGTGCGTGAGGCCGCGCATCGCACCCTCGGCCAGCGTCATTTCGACGTACAGCTCATAGGCGGCATGATCCTAGATTCCGGCGCTATCGCCGAGATGAAGACCGGCGAAGGCAAGACGCTCGTGGCCACCCTGCCGGCCTATCTCAACGCTCTCACTGGCCAAGGCGTCCACGTCGTCACCGTTAACGATTATCTCTCTCGCCGCGACGCCGCCTGGATGGGTCAGATCTACGACGCCCTCGGCCTCACTGTCGCGGTCATCAATCATGAATCCAGCTTCATGTACGATGCCAAGCATGGAGCGAAATCGGAAGAGCCAGATCCGCTCGACAAAGAGCGCGACCAGCTCGGCGCATTCAAGGTCGTGCACGAATTCCTGCGCCCATGCACCCGCCGCGAAGCATACCTAGCCGACATCACCTACGGCACCAATGTCGAATTCGGCTTCGACTATCTCCGCGACAACCTAGAATATTCTCCTGACCGTCTGCGCCAGCGCGATTTCCACTACGCTATCGTCGATGAGATCGACTCTATCCTCATCGACGAGGCGCGCACCCCTCTCATCATCTCCGCTCCCAGCCGCGATGCTGAGAGCATGTACCGTGACTTCGCCGGCATCACTTCTTCATTCCAGGCCGAGACCGACTACACCGTCGACGAGAAGCGCCGTGCCATCACCCTCACCTCTGATGGCATCACCAAGGCCGAGAAGGCTCTTGGCATCGAAAATCTCTATACCGACAAGGGCATCAAGCATGTGCACCATCTCGAAACGGCCATCCGCGCCAAAGCCCTCTATCACAAGGACAAGGAATATGTCGTGAAGGGAGGACAAGTCGTGATCGTCGATGAGTTTACCGGTCGACTCCAGCCCGGCCGCCGCTGGTCCGAAGGTCTCCACCAAGCCATTGAAGCCAAAGAAGGCGTGGCTATCCAGCAGGAATCCCGCACCTACGCCACGGTCACATATCAGAACTTCTTCCGTATGTACCCCAAGCTTTCTGGCATGACCGGCACAGCGCTTACCTCGTCCGAAGAATTCTTCAAGGTCTATGGCCTGGAAGTCTACGCTGTCCCGACCAACAAGCCTGCCATCCGCATCGACAGCAACGACCAGATCTTCCGCACCGAGGCCGGCAAGTTCAAGGCCATCGCTAGGAAGGTCAAAGAGCTCCATACCAAGGGCCAGCCGGTCCTCATCGGCACTGTCACGATCGAGAAGAACGAGCTCCTCTCGCAATTCCTCAAGTCCGAAGGCATCCCTCACACCATCCTCAACGCCAAGCCCGAGCATGCCGAGCATGAAGGCGAGATCGTGGCCCAAGCCGGCGCCAAGGGCGGCGTGACCATCGCCACCAACATGGCCGGCCGCGGCGTCGACGTCAAGCTCGGCGGCGCGCCTAACACCCCCGCGTCGTACGACGAGGTCAGGGCGGCCGGCGGATTATTCGTGCTTGGCACCGAGCGCCATGAGGCGCGTCGCATCGACAATCAATTGCGCGGCCGTTCTGGCCGCCAAGGCGATCCCGGTGAGACCCAATTCTTCGTGTCGCTCGAGGATAGCCTCATGCGCATCTTTGCTTCCGACATGCTCAAATCCATGATGGGCAAGCTCGGCATGGCCGAGGACGAGCCGATCGAGCACCGCCTCATCTCGCGCGCCATCGAGAGCGCCCAGGAGAAGATCGAGGGCTTCAACTTTGATTCCCGCAAGCACGTCCTCGAATTCGACGATGTCATCAACCATCAGCGCACTACTATATATAAGAGCCGTCGCGCCCTCCTTCTCGGCTCGTTGGATGAGGTAGAGTCCCAGCTTCGCGAGATGACCGTCGGCGACGCCGAAGCCGAGGAGGTCGTGACCAAGAAGATCGCCCAATTCGGCCGCGAAGCCTTCCTGACGACCATTCGCGTCATCTTGCTCCAGACCGTCGATATGTTCTGGGTGGAGCACCTAGAGGTCATGGACTACACCCGTTCCAGCGTCAATCTCCGCGCCTATGGCCAGAGAGACCCGCTAGTCGAGTACAAGAAGGAGGGCCTCCGCCTCTACAAGGAGATGCAAGCCGCCATGCGCGGCCAAGTCGCCCGCATCCTGCCAAATGTCGCGCCAGTCGCCGCCGGTGCGCCGACCGCTTCCAATATAGACATGAAGGAAGTCCAGGAGAATGCCCAAGGCATATCAGCTGGCGACGGATCCACCAAGAAGCTCGCCGACAAGAATGAACCAGGCCGCAATGATCTATGTCCCTGCGGCTCTGGCAAGAAATACAAGAAGTGCCATGGCAAATAGTCTTTTGAAATTAGGAATATACCGTCACTACAAAGGAGGAGAGTATAGAGTCATTGGAGTCGCCAAACACAGCGAGACCCTGGAAGACATGGTCATCTATGAACATTTAGATGATAGTGCTGATAAAACATGGGTCCGTCCTTTGAAGATGTTTTTAGAGACGATTGAAGTTGATGGCAAGAAAGTCCCGAGATTTGAATTCATCAAATAAGTTGAGTAAAACCCATATATAGCGTACTATGAGCCGACTATGGCATTCGTAGATGAGATAGCCTTCCGCGCCAAGGCCGGTAACGGTGGTGGTGGAGTCGTGCGCTGGAGGCACGAGAAATTCAAAGAATACGCCGGCGCGTCCGGTGGCAATGGTGGCAAAGGCGGCGACGTGTTTGTTCGCGCTGTCCGCGACATGAATCTCCTCGCGCGCCACAAGGCCGT
>JAHFMA010000040.1:2929-4731 GCA_023264475.1 Candidatus Parcubacteria bacterium
AGGAATTCCGGGCCGACAATGGCCAAGATGGCCAGAATTCCAGCATGCAAGGCCGAACCGGCGAGGACGCCTATATCGACCTGCCGATCGGCTCGATCGTCACCAACGAGGCTAGCGGTCGCGTCATCGAGCTCACCGAAGACGGCCAGATCTCCAAGATCCTCCACGGCGGGCGCGGCGGTCTCGGCAACGAGCACTTCAAAGCCTCGACCAATATCACGCCCGAGCAATCTACTCCCGGCATGGAAGGAGAGGAGGCCGACTTCAAGGTCGAGCTCAACCTTATCGCTGACGCCGGGCTCATCGGTCTGCCTAATGCCGGCAAATCTAGCCTCCTCAACTCTCTAACTCGCGCTAATGCCAAGGTCGGAGCCTATGCCTTCACGACTCTAGATCCCAACCTCGGCGCTTTGGCTGGCGGATATATCCTTGCAGATATCCCAGGCCTCATCGAGGGCGCTGCCGAAGGCAAGGGTCTCGGCCATAAATTCCTGCGCCATGTGAAGCGCACCAAGATGCTCCTCCATCTGGTCTCGCTCGAGAATGAGGATATCGAGGGCGTCTACAAGACCATCCGCGCCGAGCTAGAAAAATACGGCAATGGCCTCACCGAGAAAAAGGAGGTCGTTGTTTTGAGCAAGACCGACCTGGTCGGCGCCGATAAGGTCGCTGAAGCCCGCAAGATCCTCTCAAAGTACAGTCCTGATATCCTCGAAGTGACCATTCTGGACGATGCTTCGATCAAGAAGCTGGGAGATAGCGTGACTCAGCTATTGCAGAAATAATTAAGCGAGCTTGTCAGTAAGGAGCTTGCGCACTACGTCGGGATTGCCGGCGCCTTTGGTGGCCTTCATGGCCTGACCGATCAGGAATTGCAGGGAAGCGACCTTGCCGGCACGGTATTCGGCGACAACTTTGGCGTTGTCGGCGATGACTTTGTCTATGGCTGGACCGATGTCGGAGGCGTCAGACCTCTGGATGAGGCCATGCTTGTCGGCGAGCGTCTTGGGCGAGACGCCTTTTTCTTGGAGCATAAAGGCTAGCAGGTCTTTGGCTCCGCGCGAAGAGAGATCGCCGCCGGCAGCCATAGATACGAGCTCCGCAAAATCCTTCGAAGCGATCTTTGCGCTGGCCTCATCTGAAGCAACCCCTTCTTTCTTGAGTAGACCGAGATAATCAGAGAGGAGGTAGTTCGTGGCCAGCTTGACCTTCTTGGCATCGGACTTGTAGCCAGAGATCACGGACTCATAGTAGCTAGCGAGAGCAGGGGATTCGACGAAGATCGCGACTTCCTTCTCGGTCATGTTGAAATCCTTGGTGAAGCGCGCGCGCTTGGCCCATGGCAGCTCGGGGAGCTCCTTGGCGAGCGTGTCTCGGGAGAACTCTGGAATCTCGGAAAGCTTGAGCTTGGGTATATCGGGGTCAGGGAAGTAGCGATAGTCATGCGAGCTCTCCTTGGACCTCTGCGAGTAAGTCTCGCCGGCGCTATCGTCCCAGCCACGAGTTTCTTGGACGACCTTGCCTCCGGACTCGATGAGCTTCTCCTGGCGCGCGAGCTCATGCTCGATAGCGCGTTCGACGGAGCGGAAGGAGTTGAGGTTCTTGACCTCGGTCTTGGTGCCGTATCGGCCGGCAGCAGTGTCGGCTTCCGAGGCGATAGAGATGTTGGCTTCGACGCGCATCTCGCCCTTCTCCATGTTGGCGTCTCCGGCGCCTAGGTAGCGGAGGAGGAGCTGGAGCTCGCGCGCGAAGCGCACGGCGGTCGCGGCGTCGTGAATGAATGGGCGAGTGACTAGTTCCAT
>JAHFMA010000041.1 GCA_023264475.1 Candidatus Parcubacteria bacterium
GACCGCTATGACATATGTGAGATAAAAGCGTCCAACCAGGTGAAAGAAAAGATCCACTCTTTCGACTCGGCGTTCCAGACACCTTTGCTCAAGCGCGCCGGCCTCAGGGTCGGCAAGACCTATATTCTGCACTTCAATCCAGAATATATCCGACGAGGCGAGCTAGATATCACCAAGCTTTTTGCGACTGACGACTTGACCGAGACGGTCTCGGGCATGTTAGAGGCAGTGAATGAAGAGATGACCAGAGCTTTGGATTATCTGGCGGCCGAAGAGGAGCCTTCCGGCCCCTGTGAATGCGTTTACAAGGGCCGTTCTAGCCATTGCACGACATTCTCGTATTCCAATCCGCACATCCCGGAATACAGCGTCCACGATATCGCTCGTATCGGCTTATCCAAGGCCAAACTGACAGAGCTCATCGACGGCAATATATACAGGATTGAAGACGTGCCTGAAGATGTGAAGCTCTCAGAGATACAGGCGAATCAAGTCAGCGCGCAGATCACAAAGCGGCCGCTCATCCGCACGGACAAGATCGCCGAGGAGCTGCGCGGGCTCATCTTCCCGCTATATTTCTTGGACTATGAGACCTTCCCTTGCGCCATTCCGCGCTTTGACGGCTTCTCGCCGTATCAGCAGATCCCTTTCCAATACTCCCTGCATGTCGTCCGCGCTCCCGACAAAGAACCGGACCACTACGAATTCTTGCATGAAGGACCGGACGACCCTTGCCCGCACATCGCGGCAGCCCTGATGCGAGACATCGGCAAGCTGGGCACGGTCATCGTCTGGAACAAGAAATTCGAGATGGGCAGGAATGAAGAGCTGGCCCAGCGTGTCCCCGCCGCCAAATCATTCATGCAAGACCTGAATGCGCGTATCTACGACCTGATGGACATCTTCACGAAGCAATACCATGTACATCATAGCTATATGGGCTCGACCTCGATCAAATATGTCCTGCCTGTTCTAGTCCCAGAATTGAGCTACAAGGATCTGACGATCCGTGAAGGCGGGACTGCGTCACAAAAGTGGAATGAGATGGTCACAGGCATAGGCGCCGAAGGGCCGGTCTCTCAGGTGGATAGGACAGCGATCGCGTCACATCTCAAAGAGTACTGCAAACTGGATACCTATGCGATGTACGCGATCTGGAAGCATTTATACGATATCTGCTGACCGCCGCTCTGGGCCGACTAGCATAGGCGGGTTTCTATGCTAGAATATCCCCTGCCCCAAAACACATATATGAAAAACAAAAAGAAGCTACTCATCACTCTAGCTATCATAGGATTCATCGCTCTTGCTTGCCTAGTTGCCGCTTCTCGCAGCTCTTGGGTCACCTATACCGAGACAGACTATGGCATTCAGCTCAAATACCCCAAGGATTGGGAGATTGTCTACAATCTGACCACCAAGTCATGCTGCCTCTTCATAGTCAAATACAATATCTCTACGACGACTGCCATAAATGCTAGCGGCACGCCGATGACGAAGGTCACCGCAACCGAGCGCATCAAGCTCCAGATCGGGCCTTATGACATCAGCACTTACAACCCATTCAAGGTCGCCTCGACGACCAAGGTCCATATCGGCGATAACGACCTATATACCGGCCTATACAATGGCATCAACTTCTACATCTTGCCGCAATCTCCGACCCGCGGCATCGGCATAGCGATGTTCGCATACCCAGAGACCCCAGAAGAAGCGCGAGTGACTGCCCTGCAGGTCATATCGACCATCAAGCTCGTGCCGCCGACGGCGACTAGCACAGCCACATCGACCGGCGATCGCTAGCGATTAAGGCCGGAGGCATAGCGCACACATATCGAGATACATCCGCAGGCGAATTTCTAGCAAGAAATCGCCGAGGACCGAAGAAAAATCCCCTGCAGGGGATTTTTCTGTTATCGAGGGATGTGTGCGCTATGCGGGCCGAATTAGTAGTTCCTAAGCCGAGGGGCTTGGTCGTGCTGGCGGATCTTCTCGTGAGCCTTGGCCTCGATCTGGCGGATGCGCTCGCGCGTGACGCCGAATTCTTGGCCAACTTCTTCTAGGGTATGGGTGATGCCGTCATTGAGGCCGTGGCGCATCTCTAGGATCTTGCGCTCCTTCTCGGAGAGGTCGGCCAAGATCGTGTTGACTTGGTCGCGGAGGATGCGACGGGAGGACTCGTCGGCCGGAGAGAGGATCTTGTCGTCAGGGATGAAGTCCTGAAGCGTGGACTTGGAGTCGTCGGACGAATCGTCGCCGACCGGGTTCTCGAGCGAGACCACGTCCTGCTCGATCTTCTCGATCTGATAGATCTTTTCGACGTCCATGCCCATCTCAGTGGCGATCTCATCGGGCAATGGCTCGCGTCCGAGGTCTTGCATGAGGCGGCGGACGACCTGCTTGTACTTGGCGATGGTCTCCACCATGTGCACCGGCACGCGGATGGTGCGGCTCTGATCGGCGAGGGCGCGGGTGATGGCTTGGCGTATCCACCAAGTGGCATATGTCGAGAATTTGAAGCCCTTGGTCCAGTCGAACTTGTCGACAGCGCGGAAAAGGCCGAGGTTGCCCTCTTGAATGAGGTCTAGGAGCGTGAGGTCCGGCGAACGTCCGACGTACTTCTTGGCGATCGAGACGACGAGGCGGAGGTTGGCCTTGGCGAGGAGGTTCTTGGCTTCGGTATCGCCGGCGATAATGCGCTTGGCGAGCTCCTTCTCCATGCTGGCATTGATGAGCGGATATTGGCCGATCTCCTTGAGATACATCTGGATGGAGTCGTAGGCGCTGTCTGAGCCGGCGCGCGAATAGTGCGGCACGGACTTCTTGTCCTTCTCCTTGTTCTCTTCGATCTCTAGGAGGCCGCCACCTTCGAGGATGTCGACATTGGCGGAGGCGAGCTTGGTGTAGAGCTCGTCCAAAAAGGTGATGTCGTCCTCGATCTGCGGGAACTCCTTGAGGATCTCGTCATAAGTGACGAAACCGCGATTACGGCCCTTGGCGATGAGCGCCTGAGACTTGGCCTCAAAATTCTTGGCGGACGGGGCCTTCTTGCCCTTGGCGGCGGCCTTTGCAGGCTTAGCAGTGGCGCGAGGAGCCGGGCGCTTCTTGGCGGACGGGGCACGCTTCGTGGGACGGGCGGAACGCCCGGCGGAACGGCCGGATTTCTTATTTTTGCTCATGAAAAAGTTATGAGATTAACGTGACGATGATTGTACTCTATAGCCGCTAAACACGCAACAAGCGGCCTCAACGCTTGGGGATTTGAGCTTTGCGTATAGACAAAGCTTGGCATTTCTGGGCCAATTCTAGGACTTTTGCCTGGTCTCCGGCGCGTTCCGCGGCTCGGAGCTCATTCATGGCCTGCAGAATCTCCTCATTGACGAGGCTGGCTTCGAAGTTGGCGATAAGCTCGCCCATATGTAGGTCCCAGCGCTCTTTTTCGGCGCCGTAGAAAGCCTCGGCTTCGAAGGCTAGGTCGCTCATGATGAGCCGCGCTCGCTCCGATCTGGCGGAATGCGAGGGGCCGGCGACCTGCTCGATTTTAGTACGATACTCGGCGGAGTTTGGTGCACTGGCGCGCTCCATGAGGTCAAGAAGGCCGAACATGCGGCGCTCGACGAGATCGATGCGGGACGATGCGACGGAAGAAGCAGGTAAGGGCTCTCGGGACACAGCCTCTCGCCCTGCAGGGCTCGGGCCTCGTTCTCGGCTTTCGCCTGCTGGCGAAGAGCCTCCGAAAGGTCCCGATCCGCCCTTACCTGCTTCTTCCGCCGCCTTCTTCTCGACGGCATGAAGATCGTCCCATAGCGTCTGTTCGGGAAGGTTGGTCCTGTCAGCGACGAGCTTGATGGCATAGGCTTTGTCGGTCGCGCTTTCGAGAGCGGCGACGAATGGCAAGACGCGGTCGCGGATAGCACGAGGGGCCTTGCGAGGGTCAGGTATCTCGCGCATGACATTCTTGAGCTCAAATTCGACGACAGGAGTAGCAGCGCGGAGCATGTTCTTCCAGTCCTCGGGATTGGCTAGCACGAGCTCTGCGGGGTCTTTGCCGCCCTGAATATCGGCGATCTTGACGTCCATGCCGAGAGAGAGACCGATACCGGCGGCGCGCATGGCGGCTTTGCGGCCAGCAGCGTCAGAATCAAAGGCGATGATGACATTGCCGGAGAGGCGGCGCAGGAGGCCCAGATTGTTGACGACGCCTTCCCTGTTGGCTTCAGAATCTGAGAGCGCGGTGCCAGAAGAGGCCACGGCGTTCTTTATTCCTGCCTGGTGAGACATGATGAGGTCCATCTGACCTTCAACGAGAATAGCGTAATCGAGGCGGCGGATGAAGCTCTTGGCTTTGTCGAGGCCGTAGAGCACTGATGACTTATCGAAGAGCGGCATGTCAGGACTGTTGAGGTATTTGGCAGACTTGCCGTCATCCTTGAGGATGCGGCCGGTAAAGGCGATGATACGCCCGCTAGAATCGCTGATTGGGAACATCACGCGGCCGCGGAAGCGGTCATAGTAGGTGCCTGGTTTGTCTTCTGCTTCTTTGGCTAGTCCAGCCTTGAGCACGAGCTCTTTGGGATACTTCTTGGCGAGTAGATATTCATATAGATTGCGCCAGCCCTCCGGAGCCCAGCCGATGCGAAATTCTTGACGAGTCTTGTCGGTCACGCCGCGCTTGGCGACATAAGCCTTGGCTTCGCCTGACTTGA
>JAHFMA010000009.1:0-6077 GCA_023264475.1 Candidatus Parcubacteria bacterium
GCGCCGCCGGCAAATTCTTGACCGAGCTCATAGAGTCTATCGGCCTCAAGCGCGAGCAGGTCTACATTACCAACATCGTCAAAGACCGCCCGCCGGAGAACCGAGACCCCACGCCAGAGGAGATCGCCGCCTACGGCTCATTCCTGGACAGACAGATCGAGATCATCCAGCCCAAGGTCATCGCCACGCTCGGCCGCCACAGTATGGGCTATGTCATGAAGCGTTTCGGATTGGACCTGGAATTGGAGCCGATCAGCCGTATCCATGGCAAGGAATTCAAAGCCGACGTCTCATACGGCCAAATTTCCATTGTGACTCTGTACCACCCGGCTGCGGCGCTCTACAATGGCGGCATGCGCATTACTCTCAAACAGGATTTCCAGGCCTTGAAGAAGTTCTTGTGATGTTTGACATCGTCTAGAAATATCTGTAGCGTGAGGCCAGAACTTCAACTCCAACAACACACAGGAGGATCAGAACTATGACAACTGCAACCCGTCAGAAGGCGGCCATCAACTTGGCCTGTCTTGCTGGTAATCCATACCCCGGCCGAGGAGTGCTCATTGGCCACACTGAATCAGGCCATTATATGGTCCAAGCTACTTGGCTCATGGGCAGGAGCGAGAGCAGCCGCAACCGTGTATACAACTTTGATTCAGACCATCGAAGAGTCTTCACGGAGCCTGCCGATCCAGCCAAGATGGCCGGCAAGGATACGAGTCTGCTCATCTACAACGCCATGATGGAGAGGCACGGGGTCTTCATAGCGAGCAACGGCCATCAGACGGACGAAGTGCTCAAGGCGGTCACTGACAGTGAAGCGACCTTGGGATCGGCCTTGCATGAATTCCAATACGAGCCGGATGCGCCGAATTTCACTCCCAGGATCACAGCGATGTATTCGTTGGTCAAGGGCGACTGGGCGATCCAATTCGCAATCCTGAAAAGATCGCTCTGGAGCGAAGAATGCGATCGGCATATCTTCAGGTACAAGATGATCGGCGCCGGTTATGGACTATATGTTTCGACTTATGTTGGAAATGGCGATCCTTTGCCTTCATGGGAAGGAGAGCCTATCCCGATAATCCTGTATGGCTCCGATGATCCAACGGATATAGCTGAAAATCTCTGGGCCAATTTGGATTTGGACAATCGCGTATCTTTAGCCGTGAAGCTCATCGAACCCATTCACGGCAATTCAAGGACCTATATCATAAACGAGCAGGGCAAGTGTATAGCTTGAAGCTAGCTTAGTCAGATCTCCCACCGCATCCATAACATGGTGCGGTTTTTATTTCAAAGAAATCTATACGTTCTCATTTCGGCCAAAAACTGCTATATTTCGCGCATGAATTCCGCAGAGATCCGCCGCCGATTCCTGGCTTTCTTCGAGAAGAGAGGCCATGCCGTCATACCTTCTGCCTCGCTTGTCACACCAGATGAAAAGGGGGTGACGAATGCGACTCTCTTCAATACAGCCGGCATGCAGCCCCTCGTGCCATATCTTCTCGGCAAGGAGCACCCGGCAGGCAAGCGCCTCGTAGATGTCCAGAAATGCCTGCGCACCGTCGACTTGGACGATGTCGGCGACAAAACTCACGCCACTTTCTTCGAGATGCTCGGCAATTGGTCGCTCGGCGACTATTTCAAGCAGGAGGCCATCAATTGGAGCTATGAATTCCTGACTGACAAGAATGAGGGTCTCGGCCTGGATCCGGCGCGCCTATATGTGACCGTCTTCGAGGGTGACTCCGTGGCGCCGCGCGACGCGGAGGCCGCCGGCATCTGGCGAGAGATATTCAAGAAGAATAGGGTCGATGCCGGCGGCGACACTACGCAAGGCGAAGCCGGCCGCATCTTTTATATGCCGGCCAAGAATAACTGGTGGGAGGCCGGCGAGAACGGTCCTTGCGGCCCAGACACCGAGATGTTCTACGATGTCTCCAATAAATTTGGCGGCAAGGCTCTCACACATGCGGAATATGTAAAAGCTGACGAAGACCGCGATGTCATCGAGGTCTGGAACGACGTCTTCATGCAATACGAGAAGAAGGACGGCCGCATCGTCGGCAAGCTCCCCAAACCCTCCGTCGACACCGGCGCCGGCCTGGAGCGTCTGACGATGACAATGCAGGGGGTGGATAATATCTACGATACGGACCTCTTCAAGCCGGTGATGGGATTGATCCACGATTCAGCCAAGAATTTTGACCTACGCTCGGCTAGGATCATCGCTGATCACCTACGATCTTCTGTTTTTTTGATCGCGGATGGTGTGATCCCGAGCAATACAGATAGGGGATACATTTTGCGCCGCCTTATTCGCCGTGCGATCTTCAAGATGAAGGTTTTGATGCTTGATCAAAGCGTCGGGTCCGAAATAATCAGCCAGTATTCAGAGCAATATCAAGCGACCTACCGATTGGACAAATCATTAATAGACAAGATCTTCCGTGAAGAGGAAGAGAAATTCCTCAAGACTCTCGTTGATGGACGCAAGGAGTTCGATAAAGGCACTGATGCATTCACTCTATTCTCTAGCTATGGCTTCCCGTTGGAATTGACTGTCGAATTGGCAAAGGAAAAGGGCATCGAGGTAGATATCAAGGGCTTCAATGAGAAATTCAAAGCCCACCAAGACCTCTCCCGTGCCGGAGCCGAACAAAAGTTCAAGGGCGGGCTCGCCGACCACAACGACCCAATGGTCTTGCGCTATCACACCGCTACACACCTGTTGAATCAGGCCCTTACAGATGTTCTTGGTGACGGTGTCGGACAAAAAGGCTCCAATATCACTGCCGAGCGCCTGCGTTTCGACTTCTCTCACGGCACCAAGATGACCGACGACGAGAAGAAGCGCGTCGAAGACATTGTGAACGCCAAGATCGCCGCCGCCATCCCGATGAATCATATCGTTATGCCCCGCGAAGAGGCCGATAAGACCGGTTCGAGGCATGCCTTCAATGAGAAATACGGCGAGCAGATCTCCATCTACTTTATCGGCAACGATCTCGCAACCGCCTATTCCAAGGAATTCTGTGGCGGCCCTCATGTCACCAATACTTCCGACCTTGCCGGCCCCGAAGGGAAGTGGAAGTTCAAAATTCAGAAAGAGGAAGCTGTCTCTGCCGGAGTACGCCGCATTAAGGCTGTTCTGCAGTAGCTGTTTTTCCATTCATGCTATAATTTCCCCATGTTCTTCTCGCGCAAAGCAGAAGGGAAGCTAGTCGCTATCATCGAGATCCAATCCTCCGTGGCTAGGACCAGCCTAGCTTGGTATCGCCCGGGCATGCACGCCCATATCCTCTTCATAGACGAGCGCCCTATCCCATACAAGCCGAATGTCGGCAGCGCCTACTTCGTGAAGACCACCATGAAGGCTCTTTCCGAGAGCGTCGATGCGGCATTGCGCCGGTTCCGCATTCTTGCCAAAGACAAACAGAGGGCCGGCTTGCCGAAGCACATCGCTGAGACGCACTATGTCCTGTCTTCACCCTGGATCGCGTCGCAAGCCCGCACTCTCTCGCTATCTTTCGACAAGACCACGGCTATCACGGACGATAAAGTCAAAGAGATACTCGCGGCTGAGCGCTCCAAGCTCTCGCCCAAGGATAGCGGGCCGTTGGAGACCATCGAAGAGAAGATCTTTGAGATCCGCCTCAATGGCTATGCCGTATCCGAATGGCATGGCAGGCAAGCCAAGGAGCTCGAGATCTCCTATGCCGTGACCGTCGGAGGGACCGATACGGTGCGCCGGCTACGCGACGCAGCCGAAAAGATAGCCGGGTCATCGAATATCCGCTTCCATTCCTCGCTCCTCCTGCAATACATCGGCATGCGCGTCAGCATGCCAGAGAAGGATAGCTACGCTCTCATCCACATCCACGGCGAGCTCACAGACGTCGTCATCGTCAAGCATGGCTCATGCATCTTCTTTGGCTCATATCCTATGGGCATCGGCACCATCGTGCGCAAGATCGCTCATGCCACCAAGACAGACGGCCAGACCGCCGATTCTTTGCTCTCTCTTTTCCTCGGTGGACGGTTGGATGAGGCTGCAGCGAAGGACGCGGGGCCGGTCATGCAGGACATGATGTCCGGATGGAGCGGTGAATTCGGTAAGCTCTTCCGGGACGCTTCGGCAGACCTCGCCTCAGTACGAGATGCTTTCATCATTTCGCGCATCCACGAAGAGCTTTTCTTGCGCAGCTTCAAAGCTGCGCACCCCAAGGCTCATGTCGAAGCCGTAGGGACCAGCGAGGCCGCGCCGGGCATCACTTTCGAGCCGTCTGTCGGCGTCGTCCGCGGCGTCAGCGTATATGCCGCCGCATTGTCTGTGATATGATGTAAAAAATATGCCCCGCCGAGTAGAAGACATCGTCCGCACAGACCGCCGCACAGTCCGCGACATACCTGTCGAGGAATCTAGCGCTTCTGGCAAGAGGCGATCAGACAAGCCTGCGCCCCAGAAGGAAGAGAAGGGTAGAGAGATCCATATCCACAAGTTGGACGTCACCGTGCCGATCCATACCGGACCCAAGCCATCCATTTCAAAGCGCCGGACCGGGACAAGCAAGAAGAAGGGCGTTTGGTGGGTCTCTATCATCGCCGCAGTGGTCCTCATCGTGGCTGGGGCCGGGTACGTCGCCTCCACTAGCTTCGCGCGCGCCAAATTCACCATCGTACCCGTCGTCATCCCCGTCACAGCTGATACGACGATCGTCGCGACCGGCACCACGACCGCCGGATATCTCTCATACAAAGCCGTCCCTTATTCCGAATCGTTCAAGAAGACCATCCCAGCCAAAAGCGGGCCCAAAGTATCCACCAAGGCCGCCGGCGCCGTGATGATATACAACTCATATTCTCGCGATCCCCAGAAGCTCGTAGCCGGCTCGCGCTTATCGACCGATTCTGGTCTGGTCTATCGCCTCGGATCATCAGTCGTCGTGCCCGGCTACACCGTAAACAGCAAGGGCACCATCGTCGCAGGCAGCCTCAAGGCCTCCGTGACCGCCGATGCCGCTGGCGCTTCTTACAATCTCTCCAGAGGCGATGGCCTTGTCCTGCATTTCCCAGCCTACAAAGGCACGCCCCGCTACAGCGCCGTCTCAGCTCAGCTCTCCACCGATATCGCGGGAGGATTCATAGGCGAGAAGAAGATCGTCGACCAGAGGCTGTTAGCTTCCACTACTGCAGAGCTCCAAGCGTCTCTCACTGCCGAGCTAGTGGCGCGCGCCAAGGCCGGCGTGCCTGAGGGATATATCATGTACGACGGTGCATACAAGGCATACTTCGCTCCGGCCGACCTATCCGGCACTTCCACGGATTCTGCTATTCTCACAGTCAAAGGCACCCTCTACAGCGTGCTCTTCCGGCAGAGCGACCTCGTCGCCAAGCTCGCGGGCTCGGACAAGGCCTCCTCATTCTCTTCATATCCATATCGCGCTCCCGGCGCAGAGTCGCTGTCTTTCACCATCAACAATCCCAAGGATTTCTCGCCCGCCCAGAACAACGCTCTTATCGCTCATTTCAAGGGCGACATCGAGCTCGTCGGCATCGTTCCCACAGACGCGCTCAAGGCCAAGCTAGCAGGCAAGCCATTGTCTGCCACGCTCGCAGTCCTCAAATCATATAGCTCAGTCATCGATGTATCCAAGAGCGCAGGCGAGCTTTTCCCTTCATGGGCGAACGGAGTCCCGACCGATCTCGACAGGATATCGGTGGTCGTCGAGGCAAAATAACGCTATTTTATAGTCCCCATATTGACGATATTACAGGCATCTGCTAGTATGCCCTGACGCGTTCATACGCATGGATACCGCTCCTCAGCCGAAAAATACCGTTCTCGGCACCGTCGTAGAGGCGTTGCCGGATACACTATTCAGAGTCGTCCCCGAAGGGACGGATGCTCCCGTGTTGGCTTATCTTGCAGGCAAGATGAAGATGCACAGGATCCGCGTCCTCGTCGGAGATAGAGTCGAAATAGTGCAGGATCCTTACGGCGGCAGAGCGCGCATCGTCAGACGCTTATAAAATACAATGAGAGTCAAAGCAGCAGTCAAGCGCATATGCCC
>JAHFMA010000009.1:6087-13011 GCA_023264475.1 Candidatus Parcubacteria bacterium
ACGTTTACGTTGTCTGCAAGTCTAACCCTCGCCATAAGCAGCGCCAAGGCTAAATATTTCAATGCGTATCCTAGGTATCACCCTCCCAGACAACAAGAGAATGGACATCGCGCTCACCGCGATCTACGGCATCGGCCGTTCGCGCGCCCGCCACATCCTCCTCGAGACCAAGGTCGGCCCCGGGCTCAAGCCCAAGGAGCTCACGGTCGAGCAGGAGAACGCGGTCCGCAAGCTCGTCGAGAGCCACAAGATCGAGGGCAACCTCAAGCGCGAAGTCGCGGCCAACGTCAAGCGCCTCAAAGACATCAAGGCCTATCGCGGCTCGAGGCACGCCCGTCATCTCCCGACCCGCGGCCAGCGCACCAAGACCAACTCCCGCACAGTCCGCGGCAACGTCCGTAAGACCATGGGATCCGGTCGCCGTAAGGAAGAGAAGACATAATTTCATAACATGGGAAAGAAACGAATCGTAACAACTGAAGGAGCAGAGGGAACAGGCGAGGCCAAGGCCAAGCAGCTTGTTTCTGCCAAGAAGCGCGTCGATGCCGGCATCCTATTCGTGCAATCTACTTACAACAACACCAAGCTCCTCGTCACGGACAAGAGCGGCAATGCCCTCATGTGGGGATCGTCCGGTGGCGCAGGCTTCCGCGGCGCCAAGAAGGGCACGCCCTTCGCAGCTGCCAAGGTCGGCGAGACCCTCGCACTCAAAGCCGCGAACATCGGCATGAAGGAGGTGGACGTCGTCGTGAAGGGCGTCGGCTCCGGCCGTGAATCTGCCATCCGCGGCTTCATCTCCAAGGGCATCAACATCACTTCCATCAAGGACAAGACGCCGATCCCGTTCAATGGACCCAAGCCTAAGAAGCCTCGCCGCGTCTAACCAACAATCACTACCATGCAAATCGGCCCTCGCTACAAGAAAGCGCGCTATCTCGGAGCCCCAGTCTTCCGCAAGACTCAGACTCAGAAGTTCGCTATGCGCGCCCAAGCCAAGCAGAAGACGACCAAGCGTCGCCGTGCCAAGAGCGAGTATGGCCAGCAGCTGCTCGAGAAGCAGAAGGCTCGCTATAGCTATGGCGTCTCCGGTGGCCAGTTCACCAACTACGTCCGCGCCGCTCTCCAGTCTTCCGGCGACAATGCCAAGAACCTCATCAGCCTTCTTGAATCCCGTCTCGACAACGTCGTCCTCCGCGCAGGCTTCGCCTTGTCGCGCTCAGCCGCTCGTCAGATGGTCGCTCACGGCCACATCACAGTCAACGGCAAGGCCGTGACCATCCCTTCATTCAAGGTCTCGGTCGGCGACAAGATCAGCATCCGCGAGAGCTCCAAGAAGAAGCCCCTCTTCGCCAAGCTCGACGAAGAGCTCAAGACCGTGACGGCCCCGGCTTGGCTCGCTGTCGACCAGGCAGTGCGCGAGATCAAGGTGGCAGGGGAGCCGACCGCAGACACGAACGACCTTTTGTTCGATGTCCGCGCCGTGCTCGAGTTCTACACACGCTAGACTTTTCTCTTTTAT
Source organism: Candidatus Parcubacteria bacterium (assembly GCA_023264475.1). Classification (GTDB taxonomy): domain Bacteria; phylum Patescibacteriota; class Minisyncoccia; order Phycocordibacterales; family PALSA-1337; genus C7867-002. The sequence continues at coordinate 7,607 of JAHFMA010000009.1, forward strand.
TGATGTATTATTATCGATTCATTTAACTACACATTATGACACACGACATCCTCACTCCGTCCAAGCCGAAAGTCGTCCATGAGGACGGCACAAGCGGCGTCTACGAGATAGACGGCCTCTATCCTGGCTACGGCCATACTCTCGGCAACTCCCTCCGCCGCATCATCCTCTCGTCCCTCCCGGGCGCGGCCGTGACCCGTGTCAAGATCACCGGCGCCGAGCATGAATTCTCGACTGTGAACGGCGTCAAAGAGGACGTCATCACCATCCTCCTCAATCTCAAGAAGCTGCGCATCCGCCTCAACACCGACGAGCCTCAGACCTTGACCCTCAAGAAGAAGGGCGTCGCCGAGCTCACCGCCAAGGACATCGAGGCACCCGGCCAATCTGAGATCCTCAATCCGGACCTCCATATCGCCAGCCTCACCGACAAGGGCGCCGACCTCGAGATCGAGATGGTCGTCGAGAAGGGCTTGGGCTACGTCTCCAAGGAGTCCATCCACAAGGACCGCGTGGAGATCGGCCAGATCACTCTCGATGCCGCCTTCACTCCGATCCGCAAGGCCAACTACGAAGTCGAGAACATGCGCGTCGGGGAGCGCACTGACTTCAACCGCCTGCGCCTCTCTATCGAGACCGACGGCACCATCACCCCGCACGAAGCCATGGAGCGCTCCATCACGATCATGATCGAACAGCTCAAGTCTATCGTCGGCTTCGTCGAGAAGGAGATCCCGGCTCCGGAGGCTTCCGCCCCGGCCGCTGAGGCTTCCAAGGCCGCCGACAAGGCCGAGAAGGAGATGGACACCGAGCTCCTCAAGACCCGCATCGACGCTCTCGACTTCTCGTCCCGCACCGTCAAGGCTCTGACCAATGCCAACATCCGCACGCTGGGAGGCTTGGCCAGGAAGAAAGAGTCCGACATCATGGATGTCGACGGTCTCGGCGCCAAGGGCATGCAGGAGATCAAGAAGCTCCTCGCTCAGCACGGCATCGCTCTCAAGCAGTAATCAATCTTTTAGACCAGCACCACTACCACCATGCGCCACCACTCGAACACAAGGAAATTCGGCAGGGAAAAGACTCAGCGTCACGCTCTGATGCGTTCCTTGGCGCGCAACCTCATCCGCGATAGCCGCATCAAGACCACGACCGCCAAGGCCAAGGAGCTCCGCCCGTACGTGGAGAAGCTCGTCACCAAGGCCAAGGTCGCGACAGTCGCCGGCCGCCGCCTCGTCAATTCCCGCCTGATGGGAGATGTCGAGACCAAGAAGCTCTTCGACGAGATCGCGCCGAAGTACAAGGACCGCAAGGGTGGGTACATCCGCATCGTCCGCTTGCCCAAGCGCGACCTTGACGGCAGCCCGATGTCTCTGATTGAATTCGTCTAAATAATATGAAACACGTCATCGACGCACAAGGAAAGAAGATCGGACGCATCGCCAGCGCTGCTGCGGCGGTCTTGATCGGCAAGCACTCGACCTCTTTCGCCAAGAACAAGGTCTTCGACGGCAAAGTCGAGATCGTGAACGCCGCCAAGGCCGAAGTGAGCGCCAAGAAGAAGGTCGGCGACGTCTACGTCACCTATACCGGCTTCCGCGGCGGCCTCAACAAGGAGTCTCTCGGCCATCTCATCGAGCGCCGCGGCATGAAGGAAGTCCTCCGCCGTGCCGTCTACCGCATGCTCCCGCCGAACAAGCTCCGCGACCAGCGCATCAAGAACCTATCAGTCACCGAATAACATGACCACCGCCAAGACCACAGAGAAATATTTCGAAGCCGTCGGCCGCCGCAAGACCGCTATCGCCCGTGTCCGCCTCTTCCCGGCCAAGGCCACTTCTTTCAAGCTGAACGACCGCACTCTCGAGGGCTATTTCCCGACCAAAGAGATGCAGATCACGGCCATGGAGGCTTTCGCTACCGCCAAGCCAGCCGAGCAGTTCATGGTCTCCGCCAAGCTCTCCGGCGGCGGCATCGCCGCTCAGTCCGAGGCTCTCCGCCATGGCATCGCTCGCGCTCTCATGGTCTATGACCTCCAGCTCCGCGCCAAGCTCAAGAAAGCCGGCTTCATCAAGCGCGATGCCCGCGCCAAGGAACGCCGTAAATTCGGCTTCAAGAAGGCTCGCAAGTCACCGCAGTGGAGCAAGCGTTAAGCATCCTCAGGATATATTTTCCTCAGCAACGAAAGGGCTCCTGCAGGAGCCCTTTCGTTATGATACCCTTGCCAGTTTACGGGGCTCCGTTATACTTGAACACACATGACCCACTACAAAGGCGATGACATCGAGGAGAGCGATATTGTCCAGGAGAATCTGGACGATTCCGTCGTGGCCGAAGAGAATGCCGCCGAAGCTGTGAAGAAGCTCCGCGCCCAGCTCAAGCAGTGCGAAGCCGACAGATTGGAATACCTCACCGGCTGGCAGCGCGCCAAAGCCGACCTCATCAATGCCAGGAAGAGGGACGAGGCTGACCGCGCCGATTTCATCAAGTTCGCCAACGAGCGCCTGATCGAGAGCCTCATTCCGGTCCTTGAGAGCTTCGATCTGGCCATGGGCAACAAAGCCGCTTGGGAGAAGGCCGACAAGAACTGGCGCATCGGAGTCGAATACATATACTCTCAGCTCAAGAAATCCTTGAATGATAGCGGCCTCGTCGAGATCGACCCCATCGGCATGGCCTTCGACCACAATCGCGATGAAGCTGCAGAATATGTGCCGGTAGATTCCGAGAAGGACCACCACAAGGTCATCGCCGTGGTGCAGAAAGGCTATTCATTGAACGGCAAAAGCCTCCGCCCGCCCAAGGTCAAAGTCGGGGAATTCAAAAAAGCCTAACGCTTAGCCATGCTCATCAAACTGCGCGTCAAAACTGATGCCAGGAAGGAGTCGGTCGCCCAGACCTCTGCCGATCACTTCGAGGTCTCTGTCAAAGAGCCAGCGGAGCGCAATGCGGCCAACGACCGCATCCTAGAGATATTCCGGGCACGTTTCCCCATGAAGGCCATAAGGCTCATCAAAGGCCATCACAGCCCCTCAAAAATCTTGTCAGTAGAATGATTTTTTGCTATATTCAGTACCCATGTTAGCCATCTATCGTCCCCAATATATCGAGAAGATCCTGACCGACGCCGCTGGGCGCCGTTTCCGCGTCATCTTCGCGGTCTCATTCGTGGACGGGGAAGCACGCGGCCGTATCGTCTCGGCTGAGGAGATCAGGGCTCTGTCTGGCGATATCCTCAAGCCTTATTGCCTGTCAGCTTCTTGCTCTAGATCATCCGCTGAGAGCGAGATCCTCTCGCCATACTCTCCGATTGCCACGCCTTTTCTATTCTCCTTAGAATTCCTCATCAACAGCCAACCTACTCGCGCGCCTTCTCGCATCTAGATGCCTCGATAGCCAGACTTCAGTTTTTTGATGTCTGATTATTATTCCTGCCATTCGACTGATCTCTAATCAACCACAAACAATTATGTCCAAAATCATCGGAATCGACCTCGGCACGACCTTCTCGGCAGTGGCCGTCATGGAAGCCGGCACGCCGCGAGTCCTCGAGAACGCCGAGGGAGTGCGCACCACGCCGTCCATCGTCGCACAATCCAAGACCGGCGAACGCCTAGTCGGCCTTTTGGCTCGCCGCCAGGCCGTCACCAACCCCAAGAACACCATCTTCCAGATCAAGCGCTTCATGGGCCACAACTTCGACGAAGAGGGCGTCCAGAAGGACATCAAGAACGTCTCCTTCGGCGTCCGCAAGGGCCCGACCGGCGGCGTCGAGGTCCAACTCGGCGACAAATGGCTCAGGCCTGAAGAGGTCTCAGCTATGGTCCTCGGCAAGCTCAAGGCCGACGCTGAAGCCCGCCTCGGCGAGAAGGTGACCGAAGCCGTCATCACTGTCCCGGCCTACTTCAACGATTCACAGCGCCAAGCCACCAAGGACGCCGGCGCCATAGCCGGGCTCGACGTCAAGCGCATCATCAACGAGCCCACCGCCGCAGCCCTCGCCTACGGCTTCAACAAGAAGAAGAATGAGAAGATCGCGGTATTCGACTTCGGCGGCGGCACCTTCGATATCTCCGTCCTAGAAGTAGGAGATGACGTCATCGAGGTCAAATCCACCGATGGCGACAGCCACCTCGGCGGCCGTGACATCGATTCGAAGATAGTCGCCTGGCTCGCTGACCAATTCGCCAAGGAGAACGGCATCGATCTCCGCAAGGACGCCCTGTCTCTCCAGCGCCTGGATGAAGCCGCCGAAAAGGCCAAGATCGAGCTCTCGACAGCTGTCCAGACCGAGATCAACATCCCGTTCGTGACTTCCGGCGCTGACGGCCCCAAGCACCTCCTCGTCACTCTCACGCGCGCCAAGCTCGAGGAGCTCTGTGCCGAGTTCATCGACCGCGCCATAGCCATCAGCCAGCGCGCCCTCGCGGCTTCGCCTTTCAAGGTCGGCGAGATCAACGAGGTCGTCCTCGTCGGCGGCCAGACGCGCATGCCCGCTCTACAGGCCGCCGTCAAGAAGCTCTTCGGCAAGGAGCCCAACATGAGCGTCAATCCTGACGAGGTCGTCGCCGTCGGCGCCGCTATCCAAGGCGGCATCCTGGGTGGCGATGTCAAGGACGTGCTCCTCCTCGACGTCATCCCGCTCTCCCTCGGCATCGAGACCATGGGAGGCGTGGCCACCAAGCTCATCGACAAGAACACCACCGTCCCGACCCAGCGCTCGCAGATCTTCTCGACCGCCGCCGACAACCAGTCATCCGTCGAGATTCACATAACTCAGGGCGAACGCGCTCTCTCAGCCGACAACAAATCGCTCGGGCGCTTCATGCTCGACGGCATCCCGCCGTCTCCGCGCGGCATGCCCCAGATCGAGGTGACCTTCGACGTCGATGCCAACGGCATCCTCAATGTGACCGCCAAGGACAAGGCTACCGGCAAAGCCAACAGCATCAAGATCACCGCTTCTTCAGGCCTATCCAAAGAAGAGGTCGAGAAGATGAAGGCCGAAGCCGCAACTCATGAGGCCGAAGACAAGGTCAAGAAGGAAAGCATAGAAGCCAAGAATATCTCCGAACAGCTGGTCTACACTTCCGAGAAGGCCCTGAAAGACGCCGGCGACAAAGTCCCGGCCGACCTCCGCAAGGCCATCGAGGACAAGATCGCCGATCTCAAGCGCGCCAAAGACGCCCAGCCGATTGACCCGATTGCGCTCAAGACCGCTACGGAGGCTCTCTCGACCGAGATTCAAAAGATCGGCCAGTTCATGAATCAGCAGCCGGGGCAGGGAGGCCAGCCGGGCTCTAATGACGGCAAAGGCCCTGCGAATGGCGACAACGTGAAGGACGCGGAGTTCAAGGAAAAGAAGTAGCTCATCAAAAAGAAAAAGACCCTCGTAGTTCTCCTGA
>JAHFMA010000042.1:0-3308 GCA_023264475.1 Candidatus Parcubacteria bacterium
CATCTGGACGGCATCCTCTTCATCGACAAGGCGCGCGAGCTCTGGGAGATGAGCCCGGAAGAGATCGCCGAGCTCAAAAAATAATGAAGATCGCCTATTTCGGCAGTTCCCGCTTCTCGGTCTATGTCCTAGAAGAGATGACTGTGGCCGGCCAAGTTCCTGCTTGCATCGTCACCACTCCGGACAAGCCAGTCGGCCGGCACCAGACCCTGACACCCAATCCGGTCAAGGTCTGGGCTAATGCTCACGGGATCAAATGCTTCGACCCAGCCAAGCTCGACCAGGCCTTCGCCGACATCCTGAAACAAGAGGGCTGCGACGTCTTCGTGGTCGCCTCATACGGCAAGATCATCCCGCCGCGCATTCTTGCTCTGCCGCCTAGACAGACTTTAAATATCCATCCTTCCCTCTTGCCCGCCTACCGCGGCGCGGCGCCGCTACAGTCAGCGATCTTGGATGACGCCAAGCATACCGGCGTGACCATCATGCGCATCGACGAGCAAGTAGACCATGGCCCGATCGTGGCACAAAAAGGCGTTGCCATATCAGAATGGCCGGCATATGAAAAATTCGAGGAAGACATGGCCCGCGAGGGCGGCCGGCTCCTCGTTTCGATATTGCCGGATTGGCTCGCCGGCAAGACCAAGGAAACAGAACAAGATCACTCCAAGGCCACCTTCACCAAGAAGATCGTCAAAGAAGACGGCCTCATCGACCTCGCCAGCGATCCTTATGAGAATTTCAGGAAGATCCAGGCATATCATGAATGGCCCGTGGCATATTTCATGCACAAGCATCTTGGGCAAGATATCAAGGTCAAAGTGACGGCTGTTTCATTCAAGGACGGTACCCTCGCGATCGAACGAGTGATCCCCGAAGGCAAGAAAGAGATGTCCTACAAGGACTTCATCTCGGGATTCGCGGAGTGATCGACTGGGATCACCAGACCGGAGACATAGTTGTTGCCGAAGGCTTCGGCGCGATTGACCAGGTAGTATAGGACTACCAAGAAGCACATGAGGGCGATGAGCGCGATGCACAGCCATTGGTTCACCTGCTGGTGCAGATCAAAGCTGAAGAACGGCTGTCGGTTCATGAACGATTGAAAGGCCAAACTCCTTTGACCATTTCTTTCATTCTGGCGCCGCTACGGCGGATGAGCGACATGCGCTTGCCCTTCTTGGCATGGAATTCACGGGTGATCTCGTCGCGGACATCATCGATGGCGCTATAGAGGTCTTCATGCTCGGCCGAGGCATAGATGTCGAGACCGGCGCCGACGATATGGACCTCGGCCCGGAAGATCTCGCCCTTCTGGTGATGGCCGGTAGTGCGACTGAGCTCGATATCGCACATCACGCTCGGATCGCCGCCGACCAGACGGGAGACTTTGTCGAGGCGCTTGGTGACATACTCTGATATAGCGGGGCTCAAGGTAACGTTGGTGGCTTTGATGCGTGTATTCATATGGTTATTATATCATACGGCGATTTTTTGATTTCGGGTGCGCCGTATGCTACATTTCCCCATGTTCGCACGTTGAAAGAACAAAATATTCCTCGGTAGCTCAGCTGGTAGAGCAGCTCGCTGTGGACGCAGTTTGATATAATGCTCTTATGTCAGACAAACGAACCTATGCCGACCGCAAAGAGTACTTGATTAGCGCTGTCACGAAACGCAGGAAACTGCTCCGTGAAAAGGCGCGCATGTACAAAGGCGGTAAATGTATGATCTGTGGCTATGATCGCTGTCTTGAAGCTCTCGATTTCCACCATATCGATCCCAAGAAAAAAGGCTTCGGTGTATCTGAAAAAGGTATCACGAGATCTTGGGAGAAGATAAAGGAGGAGATCGATAAATGCGTCTTGATATGCGCAAATTGCCACAGAGAGATCCATGTCGGTATACAGCAGCTTCCTGTAGAAATGCAGGTCGAAAAACAAGGTGAATTGCTGGAACCCCTTATCCATTGAATTGCGATGGACGGGCAATCAGCAGCCAAGCTTCGCATGAATGAATTAGTGCGAAGAAGGTTCAGAGACTATCCTTAACCGGAGTAGTCCGTGACGCCGAAGGCGTTGCGGCCGAAGCCCCTTGCACCCGTCAGGGTGATGATATAGTCCGCCCCTTACGAAAATAAGTAAGGAACACGCGTAACGAGTTGGTCGTAGGTTCGAATCCTACCCGAGGAGCCAGACAAACACCCGCAAGGGTGTTTTTTGTGTTTTTGGGGTGCTGTGGATAACAATCAGCATATATCTTAGCGTCCTGCATGATACAATGGGGATGTATAATATTCTTTATAATATCTATCTCATGAGAGAAGCTCATAAACACCCCACGACCCTCCTCATCTCTGTGGTCATCTTAGCTATCCTCGTAGGAGCAGCTTACTTACTGACAACAGGAGCCTTGGGAGGCTCAAAAAATCCTGAGCCTTCGCAAGGAAGCCCGGAACGCGGGACGCCTTCCGGAAATTCTTACCAGCCCTTGGATGCCAAAAGCGCCCTAGATGCGCTGAATGGTCAAGCCTTGGTCGGTCCGGACGGCAAGACGCTGGGTTCCGCTACTCCTACCAAGGCTAGGCCTACTACACCTACGGCGTCCGGCCCTGGTGGTACGAGCACAGTGCCCCCAACGAAGGAGTCCAGCCCAAGCTCGGTAGCAGCTCAGTTGGACAAGATGGATAGCCAGAGCAATATTAAAAGTCCCATTAAATAATAATTAAGAACAAAAACATGCGCCGCAATATCATCATCGCTTCTACCATCGCCGCCCTAACAATCCCCGCTCTTGCATTGGCGCAATGGACATCGGCTCCCTCGAATCCTCCGTCAAGCAACACGCCAGCGCCGATCAACATCGGCAGCGCCTCTCAGGTCAAGTCAGGCAGTTTGGGAGTCGATGGCTCTTTCGCTGTCGGTGGCGGAGCATCTTTCAATGGCGGCCTCGTCTCTACGGGCGGCGACACCGGCTACGGCCCGATCGTATTGCACTCCTGGGGACTCGGTAGCAGCGGTTCTATATATCTTGAGCCGCAAGCGGGCGGCACCATCCAGCTCACAGATAGCTGGGCCGGAACTGGCTCCGTAGACATCACCGTCGGCCGCACCAATTTCCGCAACGCCGCTAGCACGATCAACGCATACATCACGAACAATGGTACAGCCAACTTCGGCACTAGCGTGACTTCGCCTCAATATTGTATCGGCTCGAGCTGTATCACGGCTTGGCCTTCAGGCGGCAGCAGCGGCACGGTTGGTGGCAGCGGCTCGACCAACTATATTCCGAAGTGGACTAGCTCTACG
>JAHFMA010000042.1:3318-4662 GCA_023264475.1 Candidatus Parcubacteria bacterium
GACCAATATCAACCTCCAGGGCGGGACCACCTACGGATTCCGTGGTAATAACTCTTATTTGGATACCATGAACTCCGGAGTTGCCGGTGATCCTCTTGAGATCAACTATACAGTCACCGCTCCGACCAAGATCTGTGCTGTGGCGGGATGCGCTACGGCTACCGCCAACTTCGACACTGCCGGTAATACGACTCTATATGGCAACACAGCCGTGAACGGCACCTTGACCCTTGGTGGCGACCTGTCTTTCAGCAAATCAAACCCTTACCTTAGTGCCTCATCTTACTTCGTAGCCCCTGGCGGCGCCTACTTCTCCAGCGGCACAGTCTATGCCGAGGCAGCCATCCAGGCCCGCGGCGGCATCCACGATGATCAGCATGCGAACTTGGCCATCCTCGGAGGCACGAGCGGCGGTACTGCTTTCTCTGGTAATATCTCTGCCTCTGGCAGCATCACTGCCTCGGGCAACGTCTACGCTCCTGCTTACTACTACTCTTCCGATAGGACTCTCAAGACCAACATCGCTGATCTCTCCCCCGAAGCTTCCCTCGCCAACATACAGAAGCTCCAAGGCGTCTACTTCGATTGGAAGAAGGACGGCAAGGCATCCGTCGGCCTCATCGCTCAGGATGTTGAGAAGGTCTATCCGGAGCTCGTCGCTACGGACAAGACTACAGGCCTCAAGTCCGTCGAATACGGCAACCTCGTAGCCCCGCTCATCGAAGCCGTCAAGGCCCAGCAGAAGCAGATCGACGCTCTCAAGGCGGAAGTCGAAGCCCTAAAGAAGAACTAACGTATGACGAGAAGATCAAAAACCCTCACCATAGTCACCGTTGCGGCCTTCATAGTAGGGATTGCTTATGCTGCAGCACCCAATCTACCTCTCCTAACGGGGATAAGCGGAAGCGGATTCAGGCTGCCAAAGGACAACACGGCCTATAACCTAGTCTCGTCTAGCGGCACTGTCTGCGCCACAAACGCCGGATCTGCCGATATTTTCGTGCCGGCAAATTCGAGCGGCGAATGGTCATCTGCCACAAACAGCACTCCTCCAGGAGTCACCTATACCTCTGGGACATGCCCTCTGACATGCACTGTACACATCGAATCCACACAGCAAAACGGCAGTGGTGGTTCGTATTGTGGCGGCGTGCAGCCACCAGATCCGCCATGTTCCTCGGTGAGCGATGCTGGGAAGTCGAATAGTTGCTATCAAGTAGCGAATGGCATGGGTGGCACCATAACTTTAACCAAAACCTGTGTGAAGACTTGCAGCTAAATTTGAGACGACGTTCTGAATGAAAAACTTCAATCTGCAAGACAGCGCCCATCTGCTGGTCCCTG
>JAHFMA010000043.1 GCA_023264475.1 Candidatus Parcubacteria bacterium
GGTTTCGTGTACGTCCTCGATACTTCTATGCGCAGGCAAGAAAAGATCGATGCCGCTCACGAAAAGTCCATGTCCAAGCTCGCCCGCGACCAGAAGGGCTTCGACCTCAACGATGACGGCACGCTCGCTGACACGCTCCACAATCGAGAGCTCAAGCGCGCCAAGCGCTGACCCTCAAACTTCGAAAAGGCGTCGATCATATCGGCGCCTCTTCTTTTTGCCGATTTTTTATTCTATAGTGTGTGCTCGGCAGGGGATAATAAGGGTTTGATAATATAAGGATAAGGTCACGTGGCGGAATTGGTATACGCGTACGTCTCAGAAGCGTATGTCGCAAGACTTGGGGGTTCGAGTCCCCCCGTGACCACTTGCGTTGATGGGCGATAATGTTGTCTCATACAGGCTCTGCTCGGGCTCTTTTGACACCCAAAAATAAGCGTGATCTAGTATTGACAGATGGGTTATTTGTGGTACTATATGGCCTGAGCTTATTTCTTTGACCATGCATCGTCCTGTTCTCATCCACCGGAGCTCTTATGCTGACCTCGGCATGGAGAGCACTCACAATACGAGGAGACGCGTCCTCAATGCCGCCGTCATCCTCATAGTCGTATCGCTAGCAACCCTCGGGATCTGGTTCTCGAGATAAACCAACCCCTCAACCCAAAAGAGCGCAGTGTCCACAAGACCCTGCGCTTTTATTTTGGCAGTGGAGATATAATTAGTAGCGGCCCATGAACTCTCGAAAACCAGATCCCCACGAGGACCAAAATGAGTCTTACGAACAGCGCAACGCCAGATGGGACAGGAATGCCAAGCTGATCTTGGCGATATTTCTCATTATCGGTTGCGGTATCGCTAAGTTGTTGAGCACATATCACTAGCCGCGCGTTGTTGTGCAAAGAGGTCTCTCGGAGGGGCCTCTTTTTCTTTGGCAGGAATTTCCTTCATGGAACTGGAATTCCTGGCGTTTTTCTGCTAGATTTCTCTGGTCTACCTTCGCATGTTACCTATGCGCGCATATGAGGCATATCCGCGCTGCGCTCGGGCCAAAAGCTCGAATGGGTAGACACTCGCTCTTTTGTCCCTCGCTTGCGCGCATAGCTCAGTTGGTAGAGCACACCACTGATACTGGTGGGGTCCCAGGTTCGAATCCTGGTGCGCGCACCGTGTTATAATGGATTTTTAGCCTCTTACGCTTATTACTCATCTATAAACCCATGAATACAAAGATCACTCCTAGAGACTTCTTCCTGCACCTCGGCGCTACGGTGGCTCTATATGCCGCCGTGATCGCTCTCATCAATCTCGCTTTGAGCGTCATCAACTACGCTGTGCCTGACAAGCTGGCTGGCTATTTCTATGCGAATTCTATCGCCTGGCCGATATCCATGCTCCTAGTGCTCATCCCGCTCCTCTATGTCCTGGAGTGGGTCATCTTGCGCGACATCGCGCGAGCTTCCGAGAAGGGCGAGTTCTGGATCCGCCGATGGCGCATATATCTGACCCTCTTCCTCTCCGGCGCGACCATCGTGGGAGACCTCATCGCGCTCATCAATACCTACCTCTCTGGCGAGATCACCATGCGCTTCGCTTACAAGATCCTGGCCATTCTGGTCATCTGCGGAGTCGTCTTCGTGTACTACATGCTCAATCGCAAGAATGACGTCGCTGTCGCCAAGCTTCGCAAGGCTTTTGCCGCAGCCGGCCTCGTCCTCGTCCTCGCTGCTGTAGTAGGCGGCTTCATCGCTGTCGGCTCTCCGTGGAAACAGCGCGCCATCCGCTTCGACAACCAGCGCCTGAACGACCTCACGACGATCCAGAGCCAGATCATATATAGCTATTGGAGCCAGAAGGGGAGCCTACCCAAGACGCTCGCCGATCTCAATGACCCGATCTCCAGCTATATGGTGCCGGTCGATCCGGCCACAGACGCGGCCTATGAGTATGCCGCCAAGGGCAAGCTCTCTTTCGAGCTTTGCGCGACTTTCGACTTGCCGTCGCAGGATGACAAGGGTCGTGGCGCCTACGGCGCCGGCGGCGGCATAAACTATGCCTCTGAGACAGTCTCGTCATACCCGTATCCGGGTGGAACAGCCGACTCATGGAAGCATGAAGCCGGACGTGCCTGTTTCCAGCGCACGATCGACCCGGACAAGTATCCGGTCAATCGCAAGATGGTCCCGCCGATAGCTCCGAGCGCGGCGGCCGAGCCTGTCGCGGCACCGGAAGCGATTTAATAATATTGGCGTTTAGTTACCTTAACCAAGAAAGAATCCCGAAATGACCCTTCCCACCAGCATCGTCAAGAAGACCAAGATCGTCTGCACCATCGGCCCGGCCACAGAGACCGACTCCAAGCTCCGCGATCTCGTGAACGCCGGCATGAACGTCATGCGCCTCAATTTCTCGCACGGAGATTTCGCGGAGCACCAGAGCCGCGTCGACGCCCTGCGCAAGGTCATGAAGGAGACTGGCCGCACCGTGGCCATCCTCCAGGACCTCTGCGGCCCCAAGATCCGCATCGGCACCTTCAAGGACAAGATGATCACGCTCCATGAAGGCAAAGAATTCACGCTCACGACCGACGAAGTCGAAGGCACCGAGGAGCGCGTGCACGTCAACTACCCGGCCCTCCCCAAGGAGGTCAAGAAGGGGACCATCATCATGCTCCAGGACGGCACCAAGCGCCTCGAGGTCCTCGAAGTCAAAGGCAACGACATCGTGACCAAGGTCATGATCGGCGGCAAGCTCTCAGGCAGGAAGGGCGTGAATGTCCCGGGCGCCAACCTATCGCTCTCTGCCTTGACCGACAAGGACCGCGTCGATGTGGAGTTCGGCATCAAGAATCAAGTGGACTTCGTGGCCCTCTCCTTCGTGCGCCGTGCTTCTGATATCCGCGACCTGCGCGCCATCCTCGACAAGGCCGGCTCCAAGGCCCATATCATCGCCAAGATCGAGACTCCGGAGGCGCTCGGCTGCATCGATGAGATCATTGAGCTGGCCGACGGCATCATGGTGGCTCGCGGCGACCTCGCCATCGAGATCCCGGCCGAAGAAGTGCCGATCGCCCAGAAGCTCCTCATCACCAAGTGCAATGCCGTCGGCAAGCCGGTCATCACCGCCACGCAGATGCTCGAGTCGATGATCAAGAATCCTGTCCCGACCCGCGCCGAGGTCTCCGACATCGCCAACGCCATCATCGACGGCACGGATGCGGTCATGCTCTCCGAAGAGACGACCCTCGGAGATTTCCCGATCGAGGCAGTGAAGGTCATGAGCAAGGTTGCCGCTCGCATCGAGACCGAGGTCTATACCCGAGATACGATCGCTGAATACGAGTCTTCGCACGGCGTCACCGACGTGGTCTCCCAGTCGGCCGTGCGCGCCGCGCACAATGTTGGCGCCCGTCTGATCGTGGCGCTGACCCGCTCCGGCTCGACCGCTCGCATGATCGCCCGCTACCGCCCGGCCGAGCGCATCCTAGCTCTCACTGATCTAGCCGAGAATGCCGCCAAGCTGGCGCTCACCTTCGGGTGCATTCCGGCGGTCGTCCCGACCTTCTATAACATCGAGGACATCATGTCCACGGTCCGCAAGATGGCTATCGAGCACAAGCTCGCTCACGCTGGCGACAAGGTCGTCGTCGTGGCCGGCATGCCGTTCGGCACCGCCAAGGAAGTCAATTTCATCCTTGTAGAGACGTTGTAGCCGCTCAGAGCAAGCAAGGGCTTCAGAAACCGATGTCGCGCCCTGCTGGGCGCGCACCTATTTCTCGCCCTCTTCGGGCTCCGAAGATTTTCTTCCGCCCTTCTTGCTCTGGGCGGCTAGGAGCGTGGTATAATCCTTTCATGCAGAAAAGCGCTTACGTCATTCCTGACACTACGCTGTTTATCGACCGGCCGGCGCGGGAATACCCATTCCTGCTCCGTGATCTGCCGTCGGACGATAAGCCGCGCGAGAAGCTCCTAGCCCAAGGCCCGGAGGCTTTGACCGTGCGAGAATTGACCGCTCTTCTGCTGGTCACCGGCACGGTCAGGGAAGACGTGCTGGAGATGGCTTCGCGCATCGTCCGCGACTATGGCGAGAAGAACGTCTTCGCCGAGCGCGACGCCGCCAAGCTGTCGCAGGATCTCGATCTGCCGATCGTGAAGGCCTGCACCATCGTAGCGGCCGGAGAGCTCTGTCGCCGCATGAATGAAGGCAAAGGGTCCGGCTTCTCCGTGATCCGCTGTGCCAAGGACGCCTACGAATATCTGACTGACATGAGGACCATGTCCCGCGAGCAATTGCGCGGCCTGTATCTCAATGCTCACAACCGCATCATCCGCGACGAGGTCATCTCGGTCGGGACGGTCAACGCCAACATCATCCATGCCCGCGAGGTCTTCCGCGTCGCCATCGAATGCAACGCCGTGGCCGTCGTGCTGGCTCACAATCATCCTTCGGGCGAGGCTGTCCCGTCTGCTGAGGACATCGAGGTGACACGCCGCTTGGTCCAAGCCGGCAAGCTCATCGGCATCCACGTGCTCGACCATGTGATCATCGCCAAAGACGCGTTCACTAGCGTGGACGCAGACTATTAGAGAATGAATAGACACTATCGCGTCGCGACGCCCTCGCTGGGCGGTGTTCTGACGCA
>JAHFMA010000044.1:0-1083 GCA_023264475.1 Candidatus Parcubacteria bacterium
ATAGCCTTGGTAAGCCATTACCTTACCAACTAGCTGATACCGATCAAGCCACTCATAGAGCGAAAAAACTTTACCCTTGCGGGACCATCGGGAATTACCTTGCCTTTCGGCGAGCTATGCCCGACTCTACGGTGCGTACTTGATTATTACTACCTCGTCTGCCGGTTGCCCTTGCGGGCCCCCTTGACTTGCATGCCTTATCCACGCCGCCAGCGTTCATCCTGAGCTAGGATCAAACTCTTAACTAAAAGCGAACGGAACAAAACAGAAGGCGCTAGCTTTCTGGATCGTAGTTTCACTCTCATTAGACCCTAGCTCGGCGATCTGTTGAATTTTACAGATCACTGAATCATTTTGGAATATTTAACGTAACTCACATCGACACGCTGTGCTCCGATAAGAGCTGCAGCGATCTTCTCTTGTCCGATCCCGGGTTAGCGGGTTCGAGCAAGAGCTCATACGTTCTAATATTTATGTGACTTTCAAAGACCCCACCTCGCTTTCGAGGCGTAGGGACTATACTACTTGACCCATGGGCAAAGTCAAGTACCGCGCTACTTAGGCCACGGAATCCAGCAAATTGTGACAAAAGCCCGAAAAACCTTCATGGAATAGGGCTATATTCATGGTATGATTGTGTATCAAATCACACCATGAATAAGCAAATTTTCATCACCAGGAAGATCCCCGAGATCGGTATCAAGATGCTCCGAGACAAAGGCTACGATGTGGTCATCTCCCCCAAGGATCGAGCCTTGTCCCAAAAGGAGATCATCGGCTATCTCAAGCAGGGCCAGTATGACGCAGTGCTCTCGCTCCTCACCGACCAGATCGACGCGCGCGTCTATGAGGCCGCGCCGACCGTCAAGATCTACGCCAACTATGCGACCGGCTATGACAATCTAGACATCGAGGAGGCTGAGCGCCGCGGCATCGCTGTCACGAACGCTCCGGCTGGCATGTCTTCCGAGGCGGTAGCGGAGCACACCGTCGCTCTCATCCTCGCCCTCGTCACTCGCATAGTAGAGGCAGACAAGTTCGTACGCAAAGGCAAGTATAAGGGCTGGGAGCCGATGCTTTTCA
>JAHFMA010000044.1:1093-4623 GCA_023264475.1 Candidatus Parcubacteria bacterium
CCTCGTCGGCAAGACTTTGGGCCTCATAGGTGCCGGACACATCGGCGCGCGCGTCGCTCAATGCTGCAAAGGCCTAGGCTTGAAGGTCATATATCACGACATAGTCAGGAATGAGCGCTTGGAGAGCGAGACAGGCGCGGCTTTCGTTGGGTCATTCGATGAAGTGCTCAAACAATCAGACATCGTGAGCCTGCATGTGCCCCTCCTCCCTTCCACTAGGCATCTCATCGACGCCATCAAGCTCAAGCTCATGAAGCCTACGGCCTTCCTGGTCAATACTTCTCGCGGACCGGTCATCGATGAAGCGGCTCTCGTAGAGGCGCTCAAGGCTGGCACGATCCGCGGCGCCGGGCTGGATGTGTTCGAGAACGAGCCGGAGCTCGCTCGCGGCTTGACCAAGCTCGACAACGTCATCCTGACGCCCCACATAGCCTCCGCTAGCGACACAGCGCGCGATCAGATGGCCGAGATCGCCGCGAACAACATCATTGACCTATTCGAGGGTCGTACGCCCAGGAATAAGATATCCCCTACCCTCAAGTAACATGTCCAGCAAGCTCATCCTAGCCAGGCATCACGAATCGGAGTGGAATAAGCTCGGCAAGTGGACTGGCTTGCGTGATCGCCATCTAGACGACTATGGCTTCGAGAAGTCAGGCGACATGGGGCTCCTCATCAAGGACATGAAGATCGACTGCGCCTTTGCCTCGATGCTGGTGCGCTCCATCGAAACATTGTCTTGCATGCTCAATGTCTGCGAACGCTATGACGTGCCGACCGAACATTCCGCGGCCTTGAATGAGCGCGACTATGGTGACTATACGGGCAAGCAGAAGTGGGAGATGGAGAAGCTCCTCGGCGAAGAGGAGTTCAAGAAGCTCCGCCGCGGCTGGGAGTATCCGATCCCGCACGGAGAGACGCTCAAGATGGTATATGACCGCGCTGTTCCCTACTTCCTGAAAGAGATCCTTCCCAAGGTGAACGAGGGCAAGAATGTCCTAGTCGTAGCGCACGGCAATTCCTTGCGCACGATCATCAAATACATCGAACAAATCTCCGATGAAGGGATTGCTGATGTCGAGATGCCCTTCGGCGCCATCTTGATCTATGACCTCGATGGCATCGGGCACATGATCAGCAAAGAGGTGCGTCAGACAGCTTCGACCGTGCCGGCGTAGATCGATCGCGTATCCCATTTACAAAAAAGCGGCCCTCGGGCCGCCTTTGTTATTTCCTCTTCTGCCACTGCTCTAGAGTCACGAGCAAAGGCGAACCGATGAAGATCGATGAATAGGTGCCTGCGGCGATGCCGATGATGAGGGCGAGGGTGAAATGCTGGGTCGCCGAACCTCCGAGGATGTAGAGGACCACGAGGGCGATCAAAGTCGTGAGCGAGGTATTGATCGAGCGTGTGAAGGTCTGGCTCACGCTCTTCCCTACCGTACCGGCGAAGCCGTCCTTGCCCGGAGCAGTGTGCAGGTTCTCGCGGACGCGGTCGAAGACCACGATGGTGTCATGGACCGAGAAGCCCAAGACCACGAGGAGAGCCGTGACGAAGAGCGTATCCACCTCATAGCCGGCGAAGTGGCCGAGGATCGAGAAGGCGCCGACCGGGATGATGACGTCATGAGCCAGAGCGATGATAGCGGTGAGGCCGTATTTCCAAGAAGAGACCGGCTCGGAGACTTTGCGGAAAGCGAAAGTGATATAGAGCACGATGGCCAAGATGACGAGGAAGATCGAGAGATAGGCTTTGCGAAGCGCTTCGGCACCGAGGACCGGACCGATAGAGTCGAAGGACTTCACGGTGCCGTCACCGAGAGCGGCGATCGTGGCAGCCTTCTCATTCTGGTCGATAGCCTTCATGCGCACGATGTATTCCTGCTCGTTGGTCTGGCTGT
This sequence comes from Candidatus Parcubacteria bacterium, assembly GCA_023264475.1. Taxonomy (GTDB): domain Bacteria; phylum Patescibacteriota; class Minisyncoccia; order Phycocordibacterales; family PALSA-1337; genus C7867-002. The sequence goes on from JAHFMA010000044.1 coordinate 2,995, forward strand.
CGAAGCTCGGACGGACCGAGACAGCGGAGTCGATCGGCGCGAGCGCCGCGGCCACGCTCGAGAGCTCGGGGCGCGCACCGCTATAAGAGACCTCGATGAGCGTGCCACCGGTAAAGTCGATTCCCGGCTTGACGCCCCAGAAGAAGAAAGAGGCGAAAGAGGCCAAGACGAGGAGTCCGGAGAAAGTATAGAAGAGCTTGCGGTTATTGACGACCCACATGGTATTGGATTTATTCGGCCTTGGCGGCTTTGCGGAAGCCGTTATTTATAAGGAAACGGGACAGGCGTGAATCGTGGCGCGGGGCGATAGCATAGAGGAATAGGCGCGAGACCGTGATGGCAGTGAACATGGAGACGAGCACGCCGACCACGAACACCAAGGCGAAGCCGGTGACGACCGAGCTAGAGCCAAACTTGTAGAGGATCACGCCAGTCAGGATCGAGGAGACGTTCGAGTCGCGGATGGACGGCCAAGCGCGCGAGAAGCCCTCGTGCATGGCATCCCAGGTGCCGCGTCCACGGGCGAGCTCTTCCTTCATGCGCTCGAAGATGAGGATGTTGGCGTCCACGGCCATACCGATCGTGATGATGAAGCCGGCGATGCCCGCGGCCGTGAGCGTGACCGGGATGAGCTTGAAGAGCGCGAGCATGAAGGCCGTATAGGCGAGGAGAGCGATCGTGGCCACGAAGCCCGGCAAGCGGTACCAGAGGACCAGGAAGAGGCCGATGATAAGGAAGGCGACAATGCCAGCCTCAATGCCGCCATGCACGGCTTCTTGGCCGAGGGTCGGGCCGATAGTCTTGGTGGAGATGAGAGAAATCGGGATCGGGAGCGCACCAAAATTGATGTTGCGGACTAGGGTCTGAGCTTGCTCGAGAGTGAAGCCGCCGCTGATCTGCGCCTGGCCGTTGGGGATCTCTTCGCGAACTGTCGGAGCCTCGATGAGGCTGCCGTCCAGGAAGATGCCGATATAGTCGCCGATATGATCCTTGGTGACAGATGCGAACAGAGCACGGCCATCGCTAGAGAAAGCCAGGCCGACTTGGGGCTGATTGGTGTTTGCGTCGAATTGGAGAGTGGCCCTGCTGATCATGCCGCCATTGAGGCCGGTCTCCTTGAAGAGCGCGAGATAAGCGGGATCCTTGCCGATAGGCGTGGTGGTCGCGGCGTAGGTCTTCTGGAAATCAGCGATATCGGAAGCTTTGGCCACGCGGAAATCGAGCGAGGGCGTGGCGCCGATCGCGGCGATAGCTTGGTCGATATTCGTGACGCCCGGAAGCTCGACGATGAGCTTGTAAGCGGCTTCCTTGGAAGAGAGGCTGCCTCCCTGCTCGGTCTGGACGACCGGCTCGGAGACGCCGAAGAGGTTGACGCGGCGCTCCACGTCATCGCGCAGAGCGGTCATAGAGTCGGCCACGTCGGCCGCGGCGATCTTGGACACATCGGCCTGATAGACGATGTGCGCGCCACCGGAGAGGTCCAAGCCTAGGCGGAATGGGAAACGAGCGCCAGCATAGTTGCTAGCATAGACGAAATAGCCTACGGCCGCGGCGATTGCAATGAGGTAGAACGCCTTGGCGCGGTGTTTTAACATACGGGCTATTATAGGTATTTTAGACTTTAATGCA
>JAHFMA010000010.1 GCA_023264475.1 Candidatus Parcubacteria bacterium
AGAGGCGGTCGAGGTGGCGATGAAGCGGTCAGCGGCCAGCGAGTTGGTGCCGGTCGCGGCGAGCTTGGTGCCATTCCAGGTGAGGACGGTGTTGTTGGCCGTAACTGCCGTGAGATCGAGGCCGAGAGTGCCGGAATTGGTGATCGTGCCACCCGTTAGGCCGGCATTGGTCGCAACTGATGTGACCGTGCCGTTAGTGATCGTGGTCAAACACTGCGTCGATCCAGTGATACAAATCCTCGGAGCATCTACACCTCCAGCAAAGGTCGTCGAACCAGTATTCGTGAACTTATTCAGGCCACTGAATGTGTTGTTGTCGCCGAGCAAAGTGGAAGAAGCAGCGCCGGCGAGCGAGTTCAGAAAACCGGAATCATTCGTGAGCTGGGAGGTCGCGAGCTTCTGCCAGAAGGCGGCGGAACCATTCGTGACTAGAACTGTCGAAGAGGCGCCGACAGAGCCGAGACCAGTGCCGCCGTGCCCGATCGAAGTCTGGCCGGTCAATTGCGAGGCAGGAAGAGAAAGACCGGCGAGCGTCGTGATATTCGGGAGCGAAGTCGTGGCGGATAGACGGCTGTCGAAACGAGTATTTGTCCAGTAGAGATTATTTGATCCTTCGGCAAGAGCGTTGGTGTTCGTAGCCGAGAAGAAACCGTAGAGCTGGGATCCGAAATTGGTCAGATTGTTCGCATCGAGGTAGTAGGCACCTTCCTGACCATCGAATGTGCCGGTCCAGTTACCGGCGACATTTGTATTGCTCAAACAATTGCCATCCACTCCCCTGAAACAGCCTCCTGTGAGCTGGATGCCATTCGCAAAGGTCGAAGTCGCCGTGGTCGAAACAACATTCAGGGCGTTTGCCTGAATACCGCCAGCGAATGTGGTGGTAGAAACCGATGTGAATTTGTTAGCACCAGAGAATGCATTGTTATCAGCGAGCAATGTCGAGGATGCGGCGCCTGCCAATGAATTCAGGTACCCGGCATCATTCGTCCACTGAGATATTGCCTGGGAAGTGAAAAGGCCCGGGGTGAGCTTCTGGTATACGAGGGACGAGCCGTTCGACTGCATGATCGTGGATGAGGCGCCGACTGCAGCGAGGCCCGTGCCACCTCTTCCGGTAGCCAGGGTACCAACCCAACCAGGCGTGAATGTGTGAGTATCGCCAGTGGAAGTGATGGTGAGGAGGAGGTTCGTATCAGAGCTGGTAGCTAGAGTCTGAGTCGCACCTGTCTGAGCCGTAGAATACTGTCCCTTCAAGCCGGATATGCCGCTACCTACGCCGCCAGCATCGGATCCGCAAGAGAAACGGCCATTGGACCAAGCCAATTTGTCGCCGGAGCCGGCGCAAGATCCCAGACCAGCGCCAAAGAAGTACGAGCTAGCATTCAAGCCGCCCGCAATATCGATATTCCCAGCAAAGGTCGAGGTGCCTGTATGCGATACCGTCAGTCCGCCGGTCGCTCCCACCGAGAACAAGTCGTTAAGGGAAGAGTTTTTGACGCTGAAGAGCGCGGCAGATTGTCCCGAAGCACCGACGACTGTGATCGCGGCCGAGCCTGTGGTCGTGGACTGGGCCGTGAAGACCGAAGCCGAGACAGGAGTGGTCGTGCCGACCGTCGACTGGCCTGTGCCGCTCACCGCGCCAGCGATCTGAGCAAATGAAGAAGCAGAGATGACTTGGCGAGGAGAGAGCGTCTCGTAGGTAGTGCCGTTCGAGGAGACCTCGACTTGGAGATAGAGATTCGAAGAATTGAAATTATAATCGAGCGTGTCGGGATATCCATTCGCGACATCGCCGATATTCACAGAGAACAATCCGTGCTTGACCGTGAGAGAAGTCGCGGACGGAGCGGATGCCGGCCAGACGCGCGCACCAGATCCGACAGTCGCATTGTTCCAGAGAGAGAATTTGAAATAGTACGTCGTACCAGAAGACCCGCCAAGAAGATTGCCGCTCGCATCCGTGAGACGTCCTTGGTAGCTCACGATCGAGGGCACGCCAGCGGCAAAAACCGGAGCTGCTGCAACAAAAATCCCCGAGACCGCCAAAACGCAGGCGATGATCGTACCGAGACCGGTGATTCGGTGGCTTCTCAGTGAGCTCTTTAACGGATTGGGTAGGTCCATCTGATGCAGATTTGTGCTTGTGATGTAACAAAACCTCACAAGACACAAACTACGCATCAATTATACCACCTAAGCCGGTGATAAATGGCTTATTTTCTGGGGAAAACTAGCCTTTTTAGACCTTGAGATACCTTCTAGCCGCGATGTAGCTCGAAAAGCCCCCCAAGATGACCCCTGCCCCGATTATGATCAAGAATAATTCCGAGAAATTGGTCACGAAATAGCGCGAGAAGACGTTGATCGCAAAAGAGAAGTTGGCCGCTACATCCACCCCAGCAAAGCGCAGGATCAAAGCATCGCTCCAATACGCGCAAGCAGCCAAGATGATGAGCGTGATGATGCCGGAGACGACGCCGTACATGATACCGGCCACGACCAGCGGCCCACGGACATATATGTTCGACGCTCCGACCAGCTTCATGACCGCGATCTCATCGCGAACGGTGAAAGTGATGAGACGGACCGTATTGAAGACTACTATCGCGGCCACCAGCGCCAAGAGTATGGCGAGCGTTGCGCCGGCTTGCTCGACAGTCGGGATCATACGGCTCAAGCGATCGATGACGAGCTTGTTCTCTTGGTAATTGATCTTGTCGATGATCGGCGTGCCGGAAGCGTCGGTCGGATTCTTGTTCTCCAGATATCTTGCGATGCCGCCATACTGACCGGGGTCTTTGGCTCTCACGTTGAGCGAAGCAGGAAAAGGATTATCGCCGAGCTCTATGAGCCCCTGCATTATGAGCGTATTATCCTTCCATTTGTCCTTGAAATCTGACAGAGCTTGGTCGCGCGAAATGTAGGCGGTCGAAGCAACCTCCGGCAAGACATTGATCTCCTTTTGCAGGTTCAAAACATCCTGTTCTGTAGCGGATAATGCGAAATATACGTTGATATCGACTTGGCTTTTGACTTCCTGGAGTAGCAAGCGGCCAAAAGCTCCGGCGAAGATCAAACCACCGAGCGATAGAAGCGAGAGCGTGATCACGACGATCGCGGCGAATGACAAGAAGCCGTTGCGCCAGAAGTTGACGAAACCTGTACGGACTATGCGTTTGAGGGTGGTAGCGATCATCATGATTGATTATAAGACATATTTGCCATCCTTGTCGTCTCTCACGACCTTGCCCTTCTCCATGGTGATGACACGGCCGCCGACTGCGTCGACCACGCCTTTGTTGTGGGTAGTGAGGAGCACGGTCGTACCGAGCTCGTTGATCTTGCGGAGGATGCGGACGATCTCATAGGTGTTGGTCGGGTCGAGGTTCCCGGTTGGCTCATCGGCAATGATGACGTCAGGCTGGGTGACGATAGCGCGGGCGATAGCCACGCGCTGGCGTTCGCCGCCGGACAGCTCGCGAGGGAAATTCCATATCTTGTGGCCGAGATCGACGAGCTCCAGGACATGCGGCACATCGGAGGCGATCTCTTTGTCCTTCCTGCCTACGGCTTCCATGGCAAAAGCGATATTCTCGTATACGGTCTTGGTCGGAATGAGGCGATAGTCCTGGAAGACCGTGCCGATACGGCGGCGCAGCTTGGCGGTCGCGCCTTTGCCGAGCTTGTGGATATTGGCTGATTCGAAATAGACCGCGCCTTCGGTCGGGCGATCTTCGGCGATGAGAAGCTTCATAAGTGTGGTCTTGCCCGCGCCGGAATGGCCGACGATGGTCACGAATTCCTTGGGTTCTACGCTGAAGCTGACCCCTTCTAGGGCGATGGTCTTGTCTGGGTATGTCTTGCTGACCTTGTCGTAATAGATCATCGACCGATTATAGCATTTTCTCGGCTTCGATGAACTCGTCGAGCTCCCCTTCTAGGACCTTGTCGGGCTGAGACGACTCGACGTCGGTGCGATGGTCTTTGACCATCTTGTACGGATGCAGGACATACGAACGGATCTGATTGCCCCACTCGATGGAGGTGGTCGACGCGAGCTGCATGCCTTTCTCTTTGGCGATGCGCTCGTCTTCCATGCGCTTCCAGAGCTTGGCACGGAGGATCTCGAAGGCTTTCTCGCGGTTCTGAGCTTGAGAACGCTCAGAAGTGACATGAATGGATATGCCGCTCGGCTTGTGGAGGAGACGGATGGCGGTCTCGCGCTTGTTGACGTTCTGGCCGCCTGGGCCGCCGGACTTGGCGATGGAGATCTCGACATCACTATCAGGGATAGACATGTCGGAAGATGAGGCTTTCTCTAGTTTGGGGATGACCTCGACGAGCGAGAATGACGTCTGGCGCTTCTGGTTGGCGTTGAAGGGCGAGATGCGCACCAAGCGATGCACGCCGGACTCGTTCCTGAGCGTTCCGTACACATTCTTGCCTGAGATCTCGACGGTGAGGTTGCGGTAGCCGCCATGGTCGTTCTCGTTCTCGTGGATCATAGACCAGCTCCAGCCCTGCTTCTCGGCATAGCGGCGGTACATGCGGACGAGCATGGCCGAGAAGTCCTCAGCATCGTCGCCGCCTGCGCCAGAAAGGATCGAGAGGATAGCGTCGCCACGGTCATATTTGCCGATGCCCTCGAGCTCGGCCTTGAGGTCCTGGAGCTCCTTGATTGCGGCTTGGGCCTTGCCCTTGTCGGCCCAGAAATCGCTCGCGCCCATAGCTGATTCGAGCACGAGTATCTTGGCTTGTATCGCTTCCTTGTTGTCTGCCATGGAGCCGAAGACCGGGCTTGAACCGGTGACCCTCCCCTTACGAAGGGGATGCTCTACCAACTGAGCTACTTCGGCAGGAACTGCGCGCTCCGTACTCTAGCAAAAAACGCCAGAAATTAAAATGGCGGCTTGAATGCGAACGAATGGAGCCGATGTCCGGGATTGAACCGGAGACCTTTCCCTTACCATGGGAATGCTCTACCAGCTGAGCTACATCGGCGTTCATTTTCAAACTCACAACACACTGCGTGCCCGATGGGATTCGAACCCACGACCTCTCCCGTGACAGGGGAGCGTTCTAACCAGCTGAACTACGGGCACATGCGTGCCGACTAATGTACCAGAAAACGGCGAAAAAACAAACTGGTGTCGGCGGCAGGACTTGCACCTGCGACCTAGGGCTTATGAGTCCCTCGCTCTAACTACCTGAGCTACGCCGACGGGTAAGGCATACAATAGACGAAAAATCGGCTTCTTGCAATCAGGCCATTCGTGTGCCAAAATGGCCGGACCATCGCGGGGTAGGGTAACGGTAACCCGTCAGGCTCATAACCTGAAAATTGGCGGTTCGATTCCGCCCCCCGCAACAAGCTTCCCTGTTAGATATAGTAGAACTCTTCGAAGACTTTCCGATACATATGGATGGTCTGGTTGGCTTCATGATGCGTGAGCTGGAAGGCCGATCCGTCATGTGCGATGCGGTTGCGGACCTTGTGAGCATCCCAAGCTTCCTGGATGTTCTTGAGCTCGCCCGGCTGGACACGCTTGAGCTTCTCCCCTATCGATTCGCCTTGATAGCCCAAGCCGTTGAGGACCTCGTCCAGCATAGTGTCAGCCTCTAAGATCGCCTGCTTCCAATCGTTCTGATTCGGAGAATTGAGCAAAGCGGAGACCTTCTCCCACTGCGCGGCTAGATCGGCGCGCCCTTCCGGCGGCTTGACGTCCTCGAAGGCCGGCTCGATCTTGAGGTCGTATTTGATCGCGTCTTTCTTCTTGAGGATGCGCAATTTTTCGACGCTATAGATGATGCCGATCAGGAAGAAGAGCGAGATCGGGATAGATAGCCCGACAAGGAAATTGAGGAAGACTTTGAGCGCGGCGAGCCACCCTGGCCAAGAAGCGAGGATCCAAGCCCAGCCCTCCCTATAAAGCGGAGTGAGGTCAAAGCTCGGTGTTGAGACCGTCTGCATATCGAAAGTATAACACTTCTATTCCCCGGCGAATTCTTTGCCGGCCTGGAAAAGGGTGCTTTCGTCGCCATGACGAGCTGTGAGCTGGAGGCCGAGCGGCAGTTCTTTGCCGTCCTTATTCGTCGTGCCGGAAGGTATCGAAATAGCTGGCATGCCGGTGATATTGGCCGTGACTGTGAAGATATCCTCGAGATACATCGACATCGGGTCGCTGGCCTTGTCCCCGATCTTGAAGGCCGGACCAGGCGTGGTCGGAGTGGCGATCAGGTCCACTGACTCGAAGGCTTTGAGGAAGTCTTGAGTTATCATGGCGCGCACGGCATTGGCACGATTGTAGTAGGCGTCATAGTAGCCAGAAGACAGCACGTAGGTGCCTAGAAGGATGCGGCGGACGACTTCCCTGCCTAGGCCGGCCCGACGCGTCTTGAAATAGTCCTCAATGCCGTCTTTGCCGTCGACATGTAGACCATACTTCACGCCATCGAAACGGGCCATGTTGGAAGACACCTCGGCTGGCATGACGATGTAATAGACCATGAGCGCATAAGATATGTTCGGCAGTTTGATCTCTTTGATCTCGTAGCCTTTGGCCTTGAATGAATCGATGGCTGCCTCGAACGCTTCGAGAGCCGCGGGGTCGATGCCGTCGCCGCCAAGGAAGTGACGCGGGATGCCGATGACCGGCTTCTTCTTGCCAACACGCTTCGTAGGGTAAGTCTTGTCCGTGATCGTAGTGCCGTCCTTGGGATCTTGACCACGAATGATATTGAAAACTGCCTCGCAGTCGGCGACGGTCTTGCCAATAGGCCCGATCTGATCAAGCGAAGAGCCCATAGCGATGGCACCATAGCGCGAGACCGCGCCGTAGGTCGGCTTGAGGCCGACCACGCCGCAGAATGCGGCGGGCTGGCGGATCGAGCCGCCGGTGTCGGTGCCGAGCGAGAAGAGGGCGCCGTCCATAGCCACAGCTGCTGCGGAGCCGCCGGACGATCCGCCAGCTACGCGCGCGAGGTCGTGGGGATTCCTGGTCGGACCAAAAGCGGAATTCTCCGTCGAGCCACCCATAGCGAATTCGTCCATGTTGGTACGGCCCAAGAAGACCACACCAGCTTGGGCGAGCTTCTTGGTGGCAGTGGCATAGTAAGTAGCCTTGTATTCTTGGAGGATCTTGGAGGAAGCGCTAGCGATATGGCCTTGGATGAGGATGTTGTCCTTCACGGCGCACGGGATGCCGGTGAGCGGCCCGGCCTTGCCTTGCTTGAAGAGCTCGTCGGCCTTCTTGGCAGCCTCGAGCGCGTCCTCGAAGATTTCGAGGTATGCATTCACATCGCCGTTCTTCTTCTTGATCTCATCTATGTAAGCCTTTGTGAGATCGACCGACGAGAAATCTCCCTTGACCATGTGGTCATGGGCTTTCTTGATGGTCAGGTTGGCGAGATCGATCTTCATATTAGTCTTGCGCGATGATCTTCTTCACAGCGATGAAATCTCCTTCCCTGTCCGGAGCCTCGTCGAGCAGGCGCTCGCGGTCCTCGGCGGATACCGTGACCGGCTCGTCAGCGCGCATGACATTCTTGACCGCGCCGACGCGGCCGGCGGCATCCATAGATACGTCCACCTTCTTGAGCTGATCGACATAGCCGAGGATCGAATCGAATTCCTTGACCAAAGACTGCTTGTCGGCCTCGGTGAGGTCGATGCGGGACAAGACGGCCAAATGTTCGAGCTCTTTGACGGTAATCATGAAAGTGAGTCTAGCATTAGCCTATCATTTTGAGAAATTCCTCTTCGTCGATGATCTTGACCCCGAGCTCGCGGGCCCGGTCGAGCTTGGAACCGGCGGCGTCGCCTGTCACAACATAAGAAGTCTTCTTGGAAACAGAATTGGAGACATCGCCACCGTTGTCGCGGACCAACTTCTGAGCTGCTTCGCGCTCCAGGGTCGGCAAAGACCCCGTGAAGACGAACGACTTGCCGGCCAACTTCTTGGTGCCGCCAGAAATAGCCGCGTCTTCGATGATCTCCACATGCTTCAAAAGATTCTTGATGAGCGCCTGATTGCCCTTATCCGCGAACCAAACGGCCAGCGACTGCGCCACGACTTCCCCGACGCCATAAATGGATTCGAATTCTTCCTTGGAAGCAGCTTCAATTTTGTCTATAGATTTGAAATGCTTGGCCACGTCATAAGCCGTCTCTTCGCCGACCTGCGGAATCGAAAGCGACGCCAGCAGGCGCGGCAGAGTCACGCGGCGGGCCTTCTCGATGGCCTGAATGAGATTCTCGGCCGACAATTCCGCGAAGCGCGGTAGGGCCAGCAGATCACCCTTCGTGAGCGTGAAGATATCATCAAAAGTCGAGATGAGGCCAGCCTCAATGAGCACATCCAAGGTCTGCGGACCAAGCCCATCGATATCGAAGCATTTTTTGGACGTGAAGTAATGGAAGCGCCGCTTGATCTGCTCGAAGGAATCCTTGCTCACGCATCTCCACGCCGCCTCGCCGGGAATGCGCTCAATCTCCCCCTCTCCGCCACAGGCCGCGACCCGGCTCGGCCAGACGAACGGCCGCGCGCTCTTGGGTCTGAGCTCCTTCATGACCGAGACGATATCTGGAATGACATCGCCGGACTTCTGCAGGATGACCGTATCGCCGATCCGGACATCCAAGCGCTTGATCTCGTCCTCATTGTGGAGCGTGGCGCGCGAGACCGTGGAACCTGCGACCAAGACCGGCCGCATGACCGCCACTGGCGTGACCACCCCGGTGCGGCCGACTTGGAAGACGATGTCCTCCAAGATAGTCGTGACCTGTTCGGCCGGGAATTTGTAGGCTACGCCCCAGCGCGGCGACTTGCCGGTATAGCCGAGGGTGCTTTGAATCTTCCTGGAGTTAACCTTGATCACTATCCCGTCCAATTGATAATCGAGGTCGTGCCTTCTATTCGTCCATTCCTCATAATACTCCTGCACCTCGACAAGGTTTTTGCAGACCTTGTAATGAGGGTTCACAGAAAAACCTAAATCCCTCAACCTGCTCAACTCTTCGCTTTGAGTATCCGTCGACCAAACGCTTTCGAGATCGATATCGTATATGAATGAGTCCAAATTACGGGTTGCGGTGATCTTTGGATCAAGCTGCCTCAACGAACCAGCCGCCAGATTCCTTGTATTCGCATACACGGGCTCATTATCAGCTATTCGTTCCTTGTTGATGCGCTCAAGGTCATTTATGCTCATCCAAACCTCTCCCACGGCAATAAAATGCTCGACTGGCTTCGTAAGTTTCAATGGAATGCTACGGATCGTGCGTATGTTATGCGTCACATCCTCTCCAACAGTCCCATCCCCACGCGTCACTCCTCGGACAAGTTTTCCTTCTTCATAAGTCAAAATGACTTTCAATCCATCGATCTTGAGCTCGCAACAATATTCAAGCTCCAAATCGCTGACGTGTCCCTTCTCCATGAAATTCCTGACCTTCTCCTCCCACTTCTTGAGCTCAGCCAGGTCGAAGACATCGTCGAACGACCATTGCTCCACAGCATGCCTGACCTTCACGAACTCCTTCAAGGGCTCGCCGCCGACGCGCTGGGTCGGGCTATCGTCCGTGCGCAGAGAGGGGTGCGCCTGCTCCAGAGCCTCTAGCTCGCGCATAAGGGAGTCATATGCCTCATCGGAGATCTCCGGCGCGTCGTGGGTATGGTAGAGCCGGCGATGCTTGTCGATCGTCTGTTTGAGCTGGCTGGCACGCAAAGCGGCCTCTTTGGGCGCATTCTTCTTCATGCCCTCAAGGATATCATTTTGTGGGCCGGGAATCAGCTCTTGTATGAGAGGCGCAGAGCGCGCTCCACGGTCGACGGATTGGCCTTATCCGGACCAAAGCTCGCGGTGCAATGGTTGTAGCCACGAGAGTCGACGACCGTATAATGGTTGCCATTGGAGTCGTTGCCGTCATAGATCAAGATCGAGACGCAAGTGCCCTCTCCTAGGGAGAAGTTAAGGGCGTCTGGCGCGGTCTGTTTGACATTGGAAACGAGAGCTGGCGGATATCCCGGCGAGGCTCCGACAAAAGAGACCCCGGAAATGGTCGCGCCATTGCAGGAGATCTTTGCTCCGACAGCGACGGAGATGTTGCCGGTCGAATATGCCAATGCGGCGCATTCGATGCCGGCATCAGCGGCATAGAACGAATAGACAGAATTGCGGGCCGAGGCCGAAAGCTCGTATTGCTTGGTAGAGATAGACAAGATGAAGACTGCCACGCCGAGGACCAGCGCCGCAGTGATCACCGCGAAGAGCAAGGTGTACCCGCCTTCCGCATTGCGCCGCGGCGATCTCGAAAATAGGCTTTGTGCGGTTTTCATCATCGGTATGTATTAGCGAGCTCGTTAGCGATCTTGATGTTGTAGGGCATGATGCCTTCGATCCATTCGACGGCCACGGTGACCGTACATTCAGTTCCAGAATTGGGACATGGCGTAGCCGGAGAATTGGGCAAGCTCAAATAGAAATAGCGGGTGAACAGAGACAAGCTGCCGGCGCCGGCGTGGCTATAATAGTTGCCCGTGGTCAAGCGCAGCGGATTGGCCTTGCCTGCGGCGACCTTCGTGAGATCGATGGCGCTGGCATCGCAGGGATTGTTGTAAGTGCAGCTAGAGAGCGCGTATCCTCCGCCATCCAGCCAGTTGACCGTCGCGTCCAAGTTCGTGTCGCGCAAATTCTTGACAACCTCGAAGCTCTCCTGAGCGAGATATGATGCGATCATCTGGTCGCGCGAGGCCAGAGCGCCGGTCAAGCCCTTGTTGGCGATCGAGAGCGGGCCGGCGATAGCGATCATAAGGACCGCGATCGCGACGAGTGTCTCGATGATAGTGAAGCCTTGCTTGTGTGAGCTCTTATTCATGATCGTGTCTTATGGGGTGCGAGGCGAGGCGGCGGTCTGGACATTGAAATAGGTCTTGGCTTGCTCGCGCACGCCGGCATAGCCGGCCAAGTCGATGAAGACCATCGGATAAGTGCCCCCGGAGACGCCGATGCTGTAGTCCGTGAGGATGACCGGGTCCGGCACGATCGGGCTATAAGAATCAGGCCCGAAGATGTCGCTGCAATTGTTGCCCGCGGTCATCTGCTCCGCTTTCTTGAGCTGATAAGGGCCAGAGCCGGTGATGAGATAGGCGAAGACGAAACGGCATGGCGGCACAGAAGAGCTGTCGACTTTGGTCGAGCGGAAGACGATCAGATTGTTGGTATTGCCGGCGGACGGGCACGCTTGCGGAGAGAAGGTGGAAGGGTTGCTGAAGTTACCGCTCGAGCCGGTCTCGCAGCGGATATTGGAACCGGTCCTGATCTCGCGAGACATCGCTTCGAGAGCGAACGACAGGCCGATGACCGCATCCTGGGTGGTCTGGGCCTTCTTGTTGGCGTCGATGATCTTGACCAACGCCGCTAGAGCCACCACGGCCACAATCGAGAAGATCATCATGGCTACGATGATTTCCACCAGAGTGAAGCCGCGTTTTGAGTCAGCGCATCTCATCATGAAGGTATGAGCACGGAGATCTGCCCGTTCTCGCGGACAGAGATAGTGCGAGAGGTGCCGTCGGAGCTCTGGATCTTGATCTCAGCGTATGTGTAGCCGCAGACCGCCGCGCCGCCATTCGAAGCGCAGATCTTGGCTTCAGGATTGGGGCGCGTGAAGGATACGTCCATCCGAGTGACCGCAGTGCAGGCTGACGCGCCGGTACCCACACAGAGGCCGCCGCTCGATGCGATCGTGGCGGCACGCGTGAGAGCGTACGAGGATATGGCCGTATCATTGCCATCACAAGAGCCGTCGGCGACCACATCAGCGAAGAGCGCGAAACGGATATTGCTGGACACCACAGCGCCGCAAGCGCTGCCTGTAGCACTGTTCACGAAGTCGATAGCGTATGCATAGCCGAAAGGATTGCTCCCCCCGCTCGTATTCTTGACCGACAAGCCGTAATTCTGGGCCGTGTGGAGCGCCAAGGCCACATCATAGGCGGTGTCGGTGAGCAGGGTGCGCTGGTTGAAGTTGCCGTATTTGGTGACTACCAAAGCGGTCATCAGAGTGAATATGCCGATCGACACAATGAGCTCGATCAATGAGAAGCCGCGATTCATTAGTCCTATTATACCTGAAAGAGGCTCATAAGCGCATGCACATCTATGACCGTAAGGCCGGTAAACAGCACGATATACATGCCGATGATGAGATATGGCCCGAATGGGATCGCCGTAGCGCGCTTGACCCGGCCCTGGATGACGAGAGCCCAGACGACGCTAGTAGCAGCACCGATCCAGAAGGCTAGGACCAGCGCATTGACTCCCCCGCCCATGCCCAAGAGCCAGCCGATGCCCAAGACCAGTTTGGCATCGCCGAGCCCTATCCAGGCACCTTTGGAAACGCGCCACAACAGCCAGAATGGAATCGCCAAGATCGGGCCGGCTAACAAGGTCGCAATATGGGGGGCGTGGAGCAAAGAAGC
>JAHFMA010000011.1 GCA_023264475.1 Candidatus Parcubacteria bacterium
TGTGGCGGATTCGGACTGGGCGATCTCATTCGTGTGATGCGGGAAGATGAGGTCAGAGCCACCAGTATGGATGTCGATAGTCGGGCCCAAGATATCCATCGCCATGGCCGAGCACTCGATATGCCAGCCTGGTCGGCCGGCACCGAACGGCGCATCCCAGGAGGCATCGCCATCATCCGGCGTATGGAACTTCCAGAGCGCGAAATCGCGGGCGTTCTCTTTGTCGTACTCGTCATTAGCCACGCGCTCGCGAGCCTCGTCGGTGAGCTTGAGATGGGCGAGCTCCCCGTAGCCTTTGACCTTGGAGATAGATAGATAGACTCCATCGTCGCTCTTGTAGGCGACGCCCTTGTCCAAGAGACGACTCGCCAGTCCGATCATCGACGAGATGTGGTCTGTAGCGCGCAGGAAATGGTGCGGCAATAGGATATTCAGCGACTCCAAGCCCTCCAAGAAGAGAGCTTCGTACTTGCGTGTCAATTCGTGGAGAGAGATACCTTCCTCTCGGCTCCGGCGGATGGTCTTGTCGTCTACATCCGTAGAGTTCATGACCTGAGTGACGCGATAGCCGTTGTATTCGAAAGCGCGCCTCACGAGGTCATCCATCACGAAGGTGCGGTAATTGCCGATATGTGGCGTGTCATAGACGGTCGGGCCGCAATGGTACATGCCGACTTCGCCGGCTTTGATCGGTCGGAAGGCCTCTTTCTCGCGCGTGAGCGTATTGAAAAGTTTTATATCCATCGCTTGTGCTTGATGAACCACCAGATGCCCAAGGTGATAGCGATCATGCCGGCTAGGATGATCCCCCAGCCGCCTTCCGAGCCGACGAGCGGCACGAAGGGCGCCGGAATAGTGAAGAGCGCGGCCACGAAGGTCGCCGGGATGAAGATGAAGGTCACGACGGTGAGCGTGCGCATGATGTCGTTCTGCTTGGTATCGAGCAGGGAATCATTGGTCTCGCGCAAGTCGGCTAGGAGCTCGCGGGCATTGGCGATGACCTCATGGATGCGATTGAACTGGTCGCGCAGATCAGCGGCGAACTCCCCAAAATCCTTGCCAAAGATCTCGCGGTCAGAGGCGCCGATCATGCTCTCCCAGATGTCACGGTGGATCCGGGCCGCTTGGCGGAAATCTATGAGCTCGCGCGATAGGCCGGAGAGGACCTCGACCATGCGGCGCTCGTCGCCCTTGAAGACATGGGCTTCAGCCGAGACCAAGGCATCGCGGATGTTCTCCAGATCGGCGAACATCCCGGAGTATATGCGTTTGACGATGTAATAGAAGAGATGGCCTGGATGCTCGATCTTCTCGCCCTTGTTGAGGATGGCATTGGCCTCGAATATCTTGGCGAAGTACTCGAGCTGTTCCACGCTCTCCGTGCGCGAAGTGATCAGGAAGGATCTGCCGATCACGAAGTCCACTTCACGGTTCGCTATCTCATATGAGCTGCCGATCTTGATGCGCACCGGCAGGGTGAGCACGACTAGGACGTAGTCCTTGTAGAATTGGATCCTCGATAGGGAAGGGGAATTGCGCAGACCCTCTCCGACCAACGGGTGCAAGCCATAGCGTTGGACCAGACCGGCGATCTCTTCTTCTGTGGGCGAGGCCAAGTCGAGCCAGACCAATCCCCGGGCAGCATGCGTAGTGATCATGCGGCTATTATACGCGATTGAGCCTTGGCTCACTAGTCGATGTGTGCAATAATGTCCGGACATCATCGCACATCATCCATGCAAATATACAGCAAGAAGCTCGCATATCTCGTGATCGGTCTAGCTGTCGCCTCTGGCGCTTTCTATGTCGGCTTCCGCGCCGGCGATGCCAATCGTCCCGATGTCATAGGCAATCCGCAGGCTACCAACGGCTCATTCGTGACCGGAGACCAATTCGCGCCTTTCTGGAAGGCCTGGCAAGTCCTCAATGCCAAGTCTATCGTCTCTGCCTCTACCACTATCGACAATCGCGTCTACGGAGCCATCGAGGGCCTAGCTTCGGCCTATGGCGACCCGTACACCGTCTTCTTCCCGCCCAAGGAATCCAAGCTCTTCCAGGAAGACATCGCCGGCAACTTCGGCGGCGTCGGCATGGAGATAGGCAAGAAGGAGAATCAGCTCGTAGTCGTCGCTCCTATCAAGGACAGCCCCGCTGAACGCGCTGGAGTCAAGACGGGCGATGCGATCCTCTCGATCGAAGCTACCTCAACGGTCGGCATGAGCACTGACGAGGCTGTGAGCCTCATCCGCGGTCTGCAAGGCACCAAGATCAAGATCACCTTCTTGCCCAAAGGCGCTACCAAGCCTGTCGATAGGACCATCACTCGAGATATCATAAATGTGCCTACTATCGAGACTACCAAGAAAGACGGGGGAGTCTTCGATATCCGTCTCTATAGCTTCACGGCCAATTCTGCGGACCTGTTCCGCAACGCCCTGCGCGAGTTCGTGCTTTCTGGCGATCACAAGCTCCTTCTAGACCTGCGCGGCAATCCTGGCGGATATCTAGATGCCGCTTGGGACATGGCCTCATATTTCCTGGCTCCGGGCAAGGTCGTAGTCACCGAGGACTTCGGCTCCGGCAAGACCGCCCAGGTCTACAAGAGCAAGGGCTACAACGCTTTCAATAGCTCGCTCCGCATGGCTATCCTAGTAGATGGTGGCTCAGCATCTGCCTCCGAGATCCTGGCCGGTGCTCTCCACGAGCAGGGCGTAGCCAAGCTCATCGGCGCCAAGACCTTCGGCAAGGGCTCCGTGCAGGAATTGGTCCCGATCACTGACAACACCTCGCTCAAGGTCACTGTAGCCCGCTGGCTGACGCCTCAGGGCCACAACCTGTCCCATGATGGCCTCGACCCGGATTTCGCTGTGGCAGCCTCTGACAAGGCTGATGGCACGGATCCTCAGATGGACAAGGCCTTGCAATATCTAGCCACTCAGCCTTAGGATAGGGGATAAGCGCGCATATCAGCATATAAACACCGAATAACCAACATGAAGGTCATCCTGCTCAAAGACGTATCCAAGCTAGGCAAGAAGTATGAGGTCAAAGAAGTATCTAGCGGCCATGCCCAGAATCTGCTCATCCCGCGCGGCGATGCCGTTGCGGCCACTCCGCAGGCCCTGAAGCGCGCCGAGCTCGAACGTTCTGCCAATGAAGGCGAGCGCAAGATCCAGGAAGAGCTCCTCGCCAAGAATATCGAGGAATTGGATGGCTTGACCCTGACAATCAAAGGCAAGGCTAATGACAAGGGCCATCTCTTCGCCGGCTTGCACCGCGAAGCCATCTCCGCCGAGCTCAAAGAGCAGTCTCGCCTAGATGTCATGCCGGAGGCTATCGAGCTCGACCAGCCGATCAAAGAGGTCGGGGAGCACACGATCTCAGTCAAAGCAGGAGGGAAGTCGGCCAAGTTCAAGGTCGTCGTCGAGGCTAAATAGTTTCTCGCCGGCAGTCCTAAATGCTACAAAAAAGCCCCTTAAGGGGCTTTTTGAGGGTTAAACGATGTGAACTATCTTCTTGCGGTCGATCTGGTTGTTGAAGCTAGTCTTGCGCTTGGAGGAGAAGGAGACCTTGCCGCCCTTCAAGGCGAAGAGGGTATAGTCCTTGCCGCAACCGACATTCTTGCCCGGAAGGCAGGTCGTGCCGCGCTGGCGGAGGATGATCTGGCCGATGGCAATAGCCTGGCCATGGTTGACCTTAACGCCCAGGTATTTGGGGTTGGAATCGCGGCCGTTCTTTGTTGAGCCTGTCGCTTTCTTATGAGCCATAGTGGATAGAGCTTAACATAGCCCTTATTTTCCTGCAAGCAGGGGAGCCAAAAGCGCCTATTCCCAAGGCATGGCTCAACTCGGGGCTATTTCATGACTAAAATATGGCCTTGTTGAGCCATATTACAGCTATGGGGGCCTTGACTTCGGGACTTGAAACTGCTATACTATAGTCCTAAATGAGCGAAGTAATCATCATGATTGCGAAGCTCGTTTTTTAATTAAACAATGCTTGAAACAGCCACTGGTATCGCGTTCCTGATGTCTTCGCTCTATGGAGCCGGACACGCCAACGCTCAGACCGCCGCCGTTGCCGCAGCTATGGACCCTATACAGGCGAGCACCACTGCGACTACTACCGAGATCCGTCCTTTGACTGAATCAAAAGACATCGAAGCCTATGTCCGCGAGGTTACTGCCCAGGATCCGATCTTGGCCGAAGTGGCCCGTTGCGAATCGACCTTCCGACAGTATGGCAAGGATGGTAAGGTCATCCGCGGCATCGCCAATCCTCAGGATGTCGGAGTCATGCAGATCAACGAGCGCTATCATGCCGAAAGGGCTTTGAAGCTCGGATATGACATTTATACCGTCGAAGGCAATGTAGCCTACGGTAAGTTCCTCTACAGCAAGTATGGCACGGACCCGTGGTCGGCTTCATTGCCGTGCTGGTCTAGGGCAGATATCGCCAGGAAGTAATATCGATCATCCTACAGGCTTATAAGAAACATGAAGGGCTCCATCCGAAAGGGTGGGGCCTTTTGTGTTGGAGGTGGTCACCCGCGCTCTTAAGGAAACAATGTCGCACAATATATGTTTTGCGTAGGATAAGGCCGGGAACCTTGGAACTAACTAAGGATAGGTCTGCGCTGGCGGTAGCTTGGGGCTGGAAGAGCTGATGTTGGTCGGCTCCCCGTTCTTCATCTTGGTAAGGTTGTCGATGGCCGGTGCCCAGATCAGGTCCAGGAAGACATCGTTCCAAAGGTAGGTCGCGGGCTTCTTGAGATACTGGTTCCAGACGCTGGTCGTGCTGGTGGCGACATAGGTGAAATTATCCTGCGTGGTCGGCGCGTTGATGAGCGAGCGGAGATTGATGCCGAAATAGCTCAAAACTAGGAGTGCGATGATGATGATCACGATCATCTTGATAAGACCCCTCTTCCCTGCCGATGCATTGTTTTTCATGGTGTAATTGTAACCTTATCTGGGGAGCGCGGGCAAATACGAAAGTGGATTGAGATATGCAGATAGCACTGCGAGCGGCACGGTGGCGCCTTGGCAGTGGCGGCTGTTGGTGAAGAGCTTGATCTCGGTGCCTTCGGTGGCGTAGACGCCGAAATGGAGGTGTGGGCCGGTAGTATAGCCGGTATTGCCGCTATAGCCGATGATCTGGCCAGTTGCGACACTCTCGCCTACCGCCACTGACGGCGCAGATAGGTGTGCGTACAAAGTGGATAGACCGTTGGCATGGCGTATCATGATCCAGCGCCCGAAGGAGTAACAGCCAGGAATGATGTCGGTATCGGCGTAGCCGGCCACTACGCCGGAGAGCGCAGCATGGATCGGTGTGCCGATGGAGGCGGCGAAGTCTACTCCGTCATGGCCGTGACCGTTGTATATCTGCGGGTTGGCGGTGGCGAACGGAGTGTCGCCGAAGTACTGGGTGATGCGGAGCTGATCGAGCGGCCATGACAGAGGCGCTGAGCCGCTCTGAGGTAGATTTGCTAGGTTCACAGCCAACTTGAGCTGGGACTCATAATCGAGGATCTCGCTCTGGAAAGCGTCGCGGAGAGCCTGTTTCTGGGACAAGAGCTGTTTGTAAGCTGATTCGGAGCTCTTGGTCTGCTTGAGGAGGGTGTTCTTCTCTGATTGGGCTGACAGGACGGCGCTACGTTGGCCGCGTATCTGCTTCTGGAGGGCTAGGAGATCTGTCTCGGCCTTCTCGCTGGCTTTACGGTTGCTCTCTAGGCGGTCTTTGGACTTGCCGAGACTCTCTATGCGTCCTTGGAGGTCGGATTGGAGGATGCCTAGATGATTGACCTCGCCCCAGGCCTCGCTCACGGTCCGGCTCGAGAGCAATATTTCGGGCAGAGAGTCGGCGTTGCCGGATTCATTCATGGCCTTGAATGAAGCTCGCACGAAGCGGCGATCGTCGTCGATGGTGCCTTGGGTCGTGCCGATATCGGCGGCGAGCTGTTGGATGCGCAGGTTGGTCGAGTCAATCTTGTCCTGGGTGAGGTTGATGTCGGCTTGGAGCTTCTTCTGGGTAAGATCTAGGGATTTGATCGTAGAAGAGAGCGACGAGGCTTGGCCGCCGAGCGCGGCGATCTGGTCCTGATAGCCCTTGATCTCCTTTTCGAGGGCCTGGATGTCCGAGGCGCGACTATCGATCTTGGCTTGAATGTCGCTGGCCTGATCAGCGTGAGCTGTATCGACGAATACAAAAGACACCACTACCGCTAGGACGGTATAGGCTGGAATGGATAGCAGTGGTGAGAGCCTCATCAGGCTTGGAGCAGAGCCAGGGCGGCGTCTAGGCGCTGCAATGATTCGTCGCGTCCGAGCAAGGCCGCGGATATGAAAGGATCGGGGGAGCGCTCTTGGCCGGTGAGGCCGGTGCGGACGGGCCAGAGGACGTCTCCCCTGCCCTGCGCTTCGGCGTAAGGCCAGATGGCCGCCTTGATGCTAGCCGCGGCAGAGATCGTGTCATTGCTCCAAGAAGCGGCGTCTAGCTCGGCGATGAGCTTGCGCGCCTCGGCGATATGTTTGGAGGCCTTCTCTTTGCTGGGGTCTTTCTTCCAAAGCAGGAATTCAACTTGGACCTTCGGCGCTTTGATCGCGAAATTGAGCTCTCCTGCGGGGCCGAACATCGCGCTGATCTCGTTGAAGAGAGATATCTTCTCCCTCAAGATCGGCAGGAGGCGGCGAAACATAGCGCTCTTGGTGGATATGGATTCGGGCAGGAAGGTGGCCGCATGCTCTGCGAAAGACTCATCCGAGAGCTTGAGGATATGTTGACGATTGAACCAAAGGAGCTTGTCCTCGTTGTAGGCACCGCCGGCCTTGTGGATCTTCTCGAGCTCGAAGCGCGCGATCAGATCCTGAGTGGTGAAGACCTCTTCTTCTGTGCCGGGATTCCAGCCGATCAAAGCCAGGAAGTTGACCATAGCCTCGGGCAGATATCCCTCGACGCGGTATTCTAGGACGTCCTTGGCGCCGTCGCGTTTGCCGAGCTTCTTGGTGCGATCATCGCGCAGGATAGGCGGCAAGGTCACGAATACGGGCGGCTCGATGCCGAGCGCCTGATAGAGGCTGAGGAAGCGCGGCGTGCTAGATATGAACTCGTCCGCGCGCATGACATGGGTCACGCCCATAAGGCTATCATCGACGATGTGCGCGAAATTGTAGGTCGGATAGCCATCGCTCTTCATGAGGATGAAGTCGTCGAGCGCCTCCTCGCCGGCCTCAAGGTCGCCTCGGACGGCGTCATGCCATTTGAAGCGCTTGATCTCGGGCACCTTGAAGCGCAGAGGGTCGGTGCCATTCCAGGCCTTGGCCTCGGCGGGACGGTGCTCTCTGAACAAGAACGGCTTCTTGGCCGCCTCGGCCTGTTTGCGGAAGGTCTCTACCTCGGCCGTAGTATATGGATCTGGATAAGCGTGTCCGGCGGCTACGAGCTTCTCGGCAAACTGTTTGTATGTCGCAAGGCGCTCTGACTGGATGCAGGAGCCGAACGGAGCGGCTTTGTCAGGACCGTAGTCCCATTCGAGATCGAGCCAAGATAGGGCTTGCTGGATGTGAGCGATGGATCCCTCGACCTCGCGCTCCTTGTCGGTGTCTTCGATGCGGAGGATGAATTTGCCGCCGTTCTTACGTGCCCAGAGGTATGAGAAGAGCGCGGTGCGGATGCCGCCGATATGCAGGAAGCCGGTGGGCGACGGCGCGAATCTAGTTACGACGGGCTTGTTGTCCATGTGGGCATTCTAGCGCCTTTTCAGCCTTTTGAGAATGAAAAGCCGATGTCAGGCAAAAGAAAAACCGCCCCTTGCGAGGCGGCCTTCCCTTCTTGGACTATTGAGACTAGCCCTTGATATTGGCACCGGCGGCCGAAGAGCCGTGGAAGATGCGCATGATGATGTTGCCCTTGGAGTCCTTGATAGGCAGATCGGAGGAGGCGTCGAACTTTTTGTCGCCATTGTCGGAATGGAGCATGGCGTAGTAAGTAGCGCCATCGACGATCGGTTCGGACAAGGTGATCCTAGCCGGATTGACGCCGGCGTTGACATAGACTTCGCCGATGATCGTGCCGGGCATGCCCCCGTTGTCCTTGTGGATGGCTACCCATCCCGGAGCTGTGAGCTGGACGGAAGAGACGTAGACGACGTTGCCAGGATACTGGTCGGAGACCACGATCTGGTTGGTACCTGAAGTCGGAGCGGTGTTGGTGGTCTGGTCAGAGCCGTCCGCCGGAGCCGGAGCGCTCTTGGTGCCGAAGACCATGTAGCCGATGACTACGAGCACGATGATGACGATGGCTGTGGCGACCCACTGCCAAGTCTTGATGCCGCTTTCTGTTTGATCCATGATGTTGATGACGTGTTAAATGCTATTAAATTACGACGTTATTGAACCTAAATGCTATCACTTCTCATGTTCTAGGGCAATGTCGAGGATTCCCCCTGCGATGATCTTGGCGCTATCTAGGTGGGCGAAGGCGAGAGCCTTGTCCTTCATGCCCTGTTTGACGCCTAAATTGCTAGAAATACGGTCTATTTCGGAGGTCAGGATGTGGGCATGGAGGTTATCTTCCTCGATGATCGAAGCGGCGCCGGTACCGGCATAAGCGAAGGCATTGGATGTCTGGTCATGCGATATGGATGACGGCAAAGGGATGATAATTGACGGCACGCCCCAAGCTGCGATCTCGAAGATCGTCGATCCGGCGCGCGAGACGATGACATCGGCGACTCCGGCGGCCATGCGCAGAGCGAGCTCATTGAGATAGTCGAAAGGATGATAGCGATAGGCATACGGATGATCTTTGAGGATCATGGCCGAAGTCTCTTTGATCTCATCGAGGTTGACCCGGCCGGTCTGGTGGATGATCTGGTAGCGGTTGAGGAGCTCTGGCAGAGCCTCGATGATCACATCGTTGATGCGCGTCGCGCCCTGCGAGCCGCCCAGTATGACCACCGTCGGCACACCCTGCTCTAGCTGTAGGAACTCATGGGCTCCGGCCGTAAGAGGCTTGGCGATCTCGGGGCGGATCGGGTTGCCGGTGAAAGCGATCTTTGCCTGAGCCTTGGGCCCGAAGGCGCTCGCGGCGGCCGGATATGATAGCGCGATCCTCTTGGCGAACTTGCCTGCCCAGCGGTTGACGCGGCCCGGATGAGAGTCTGATTCGTGGATCACTACAGGGATGCGCAGGAGGCGCGCCGCGAACAAGACCGGGAAGGCCGCATAGCCGCCTTTGCCGAAGACGATGTCCGGAAAGATCGAATAGAGCTTGATGAGCGCCACGACGCAGCCGGTCGCGGTCTTAACGGCGTCGGTCACATTGAGGAGCGAGAAATAGCGACGGACCTTGCCGGCCGGGACGCTCACGTACTGGATGTCATTATCGAAGAGGATGCGCTGGTTGTATGGCGTCGGGGACATGAAGTAGAGCTGAGGCGGCAGGATCTTGCGCGCGCTGACCTGTTCGCGCAGAGCCTCGGCTACCGCGATGATCGGATAGAAATGGCCGCCTGTGCCTCCGCCGGTGAATACGATCTTCATAGGCAATAGTGTAGCCCGAAATGACCATGAAGAAAAGCGCGGGTTTCCT
Source organism: Candidatus Parcubacteria bacterium (assembly GCA_023264475.1). Taxonomy (GTDB): domain Bacteria; phylum Patescibacteriota; class Minisyncoccia; order Phycocordibacterales; family PALSA-1337; genus C7867-002. Next base: position 9,595 of record JAHFMA010000011.1, read on the forward strand.
AGGCTTTTGGGATGAAAAAAGCAGCCTCGGTGAGGAGGCTGCTGGTGACGAAGGTGCTAAGGCGTGCTTACGGCGCCGAAAACGTGCATCGTCTCTCGGGCCTTTGTCAGTCTGCCCGGCTTCCAGACGGTTTCTACGATCTCATCGCTCAAGGGATCACGAAGATCAAATGTCGAATAGAAGGAGATAGCGTCTATGCGGCATTGATTATCTTCGAACGTGCCGATCAGGTTGCCTGAGGACAGGAACGAATAGCCGTCCAGATCCTTGGTCAGATAGCCGTTCTTATAGGCTGTCATGATGACTTGTGGCACGGACGATCCTTGCATGCACATGCTGTCCATGCCGTGCACTGCGACGATTATCTCGATCCCCATTCCTGGAAGGAAGAGGATGTCCTTGGCAAGCGCTGGCGAATCCTTGTCTTGTATGAGCATCGATCCTGATTTCCTGGAGGATGCGTTTCCGCTTAGCGCTTGATGGATCGCTATTTGGATGACTGCTGATGTGACTGTCGGTGTTGGAGACACTTTATGCCTTTTGTTTTGCTGCGGTTGATGTGTTGTTTAAGAGCCAAATCAAAGCTAACTGTTGGCCAGCATACCACGATTACCTAGTATGTGTCAAACTACCCTATTTATTATATCTGGAGACGTTGGCTACTATCCCCGTAGCCATGAGCGCGATCACGAGCGCGGTGCCGCCATGCGAGACGAATAGAAGCGGGACTCCTGATACGGGCACCAAACCGAGCATGGCCGCGATGTTGAGGAAGGACTCGATCACTACTATGGTGCCGATGCCTACCGCCACCATGCTCCCGAAGACGTCAGAGGCCCTAGTCGCCACACGGAACGCCGAAGCGGCGAAGACGCAGAAGAGCGCCAAGAGCAAGCTCGCGCCGACAAAGCCGAATTCTTCGGCAGTGACCGCGAAGATCGAGTCGTCGGTCGGCTGCGGCAGATAGCCGAATTTCTGGATGCTCTGACCGAAGCCGCGCCCGAAGAGTCCCCCGGAACCGATGGCGATGAGGGATTGGTTGATCTGGTAGCCGGTGCTCTGGGCATACGCTCCCGGATTCAAGAAGACCTTCACGCGAGCTAACGCATACGGCCTCAGGGCTACGACGCCGACGACCACAGCGGCCATGAGCAGGCCGGCCAAGAGCGTATGGCGTATGGGCATGCCGGCGATCGTGAGCATGACGATGCCGGTAGCTCCGATGATGAGCAAGGTGTCAGTATCCGATTGGATGAGGAGCAGCGTGCCTAGGATGCCCATGATCGCCGCATATGGCAGCAAGCCATAGCGCATCTTGCCGAGGCGATCTTTGGCGAAATGGATCCATGCGGCTAGATATATGACGAAAGCGATCTTGAGGAATTCCGATGGCTGGAATGAGAGCGGACCGATATTGATCCACCTAGAAGCGCCGTTCACGTGCAGAGCTAAGCTGGGGATGAAAAGGAGCAAGTTCACGGCTACAGCTCCGATCAGGACGAATAGCGCGACGCGACGGAGGAGTCTGTATGGTATGCGCGAAAATGTCCAGAAGCAGGCGATGCCGATGAAGAGGCTCGCGGCTTGCTTCATGGCCACGGTGCTGAAGCTGGCAGTGCCACCGGCTAGGAGCCCGAGGGATGCAGACAGGAACATCACGAAGCCGGCGATCGCCAGAGCCAGCGTCGAGAAGAGGAAGAAGCGGTCTATCTTGGGGCGAGAAGAGGCCATCACTCCCCTATTGTAGCACTAGGATCCATGGGCGCCTCAGTCTGAGCTGCAGATGAGCGCTTGAAAGCCTCGATATCACGCTTGACCGCATCTGATTCTGGCAGATCGGAGATCTTGGATATGCCCATATGCGATAGCAGGGCCAGGGTCGGTTTGTACAGGAATGAGCGGGCATCGGCGGGATTGTCCACGCGCTCCACGAGGCCTCGGATGAGAAGCGAGCGCAGGATGAATTGCGAATTGACGCCGCGGATATAGTCGATGTCGACGCGAGAGATAGGGCCTTGATATAGGACGATGGAGAGCGTCTCCAAGCCGGCCTTGCCGAGGTCATGAGTCAATTCATCTTTGGCTAATTGCTCGATGAGGGCTGAGCATTCTTTGGCAGTGCCGATCATGACCTCGTCGTCGGTCTGCACTAGAGACAAGCCTCTGCCTGCGAGCGCTGTCTCCAACTCTTGCAGGCCCGCTTTGACCGAGCCGATATCAGCGCTGAGGAGTGCAGCGAGCTTCTTGACCGAGACGGGCTCGGCTTTCCAGAAGAGGATGGCTTCGATCTTTTGCGATAGTCCCATAGGAGTGGATTATACAATATGTCGGCTCTAATGATATGAGGGCACGCCGACCTGCCCAGTCTCCATCTCAATATCCGAGAATTGGCTCTCTTGGGTGACTTGGAGCACGCCTTGTTTGACGAGCTCGAGCATGGCTAGGAAGCTCACGATGACATTGACCTTCTCGGTCTTGTGACCGGCGGTGAATTGGCTGAAGCTCATGCGGAGCTGGCTGGTGATACGGGCCGTGAGGGTGCCGATAGTCTCTTCTAGGCTCATGATCTTCTTGACGGAGAGCTTGGGCAAAGATTCCCTCTTGGGCAGGCGGGAGATGAGATCGCGGAGCGAGGACAGGGCGCGCTCGAGCGTGAAGGCTGAATCAGGAGCGAAGATGGGGTCGATAGCTCGCGCTTGGGATTGGCCGAATATCATCTCTTGTCCGAATAGCCCGGCTACATGCTGGCTGGCTTCTTTGATGCGCTTGTAGATCTTGAGGCGGGTCTTGAGGTCCTTGATGTCGCCTTGCTCCTCGTCAGTGAGCTT
>JAHFMA010000045.1:0-1100 GCA_023264475.1 Candidatus Parcubacteria bacterium
GGCGGAGCGGGAGATAGGTGGAGGAACCGCCATAGACCTTGTTGCCGCGGACCTGCTTGGCATAGGTGACCGGCACGGAGCGCTCGGCCTCGGTCACATAGATGACGCCGGCCACAGCCGCGATGGACAGAGCCAGGACGAAGATATAGAAAGGCAGGTTAGCGAAGCCGCTGGCGACCAGCTTCTGATAGTTCTGGGCCAGGTCTATCGGCAAACGAGAGACGATGCCGGCGAAGATGATGAGCGAGACGCCGTTGCCGATGCCGAATTCAGATACTAGCTCGCCGAGCCACATGAGCAGGATAGAGACGGCGGCGATCACGATGACATTGCCGGCGAAAGCGGCCGTGCCTAGATGCGGCAGGACGCCCTGAGACTGGAAAAGGATGATATAGCCGATGCCCTGCAGGATGGCCAAAGGCGGCGCCATGAGGCGAGAGTATTGAGAGAGCTTGAGTCGGCCGGCTTCCCCTTCTTCATGCATGAGAGCCTTCCATTTCGGGAAGATCATGGTCATGACCTGGATGATGATGGACGCAGTGATGAAAGGGCCGACGCCGAGCATGACGATCGAGAGATTGGAAAGGCCGCCGCCAGAGAAGATGTTGAGGAAGCCGAAGAATTGGTTGGAGGAGAGGAGCTGGGCCAGCGTGGAAGGATTGACGCCCGGCATCGGAATAGCCGCCAGAAGGCGGAAAATGATCAGAGCGGCTACAGTGAAGCCGATCCTCTTGCGAAGGACAGGGTCCTTGAGGGCGATCGCTATCTTTCCGATGAAGTTTTGCATGTTATTTCTTTGCGGGCTTGTCAGACTTGGGCTTGGAAGGAGACTTGGTTGCCTTGGGGGCTTTCTCGGCTTTGGCCTTGGGCGCCTTAGGGGCTTCCTTGGTAGCTACTGGAGCCTTGGGAGCTTCACGGACCGGCTTGGCGATCTCTTCCGGCTTGACCGGGACGATGGTGCCGCCGGCCTTCTCGATAGCAGCCTTGGCCGACTCGGAGACGGCACAACCGGAGACCTTGAGGGCCTTGGTGAGAGCCTTGCCGCCGAGGATCTTGATCATCGAGATGCGGCCAGAGAAAGTCGGGACAGCCCCCTTCTC
>JAHFMA010000045.1:1110-4417 GCA_023264475.1 Candidatus Parcubacteria bacterium
GTGACCGCATCGCCGGCGTTGAAGACGGCTTCGAGGAGATCGATGCTGACGATGGCGGGCTTGCGCGCATCGGTCTTGATGGACTTGTTGGAATTCTTGCCGCGGCCGCGGAGCTTGGGCAAGCGCTTGATGATATCGCGCCATTCCGGGCGACGCTTGTTGCCGGCGCGGGCCGTCTGGCCCTTGCCGCCGCGACCGGAGGTCTTGCCGCGCTTGCCGCCGCGCGCGACGATCATGCGCTTCTTGTTGGGATGGACCCTCTTGAGGATGTTGGTTTGCATGTTATTTCTTGGTCTTGAGCGTAGCGCGCGGCATGGAGATGAGCTTCTCGAGAGCGGCGATGGCTACGCGAGCGTTATTGAGCTTGTTCTTGGTGCCAGAAAGGTATTTGGCGCAGATGTCCTTGATCCCGGCCATCTCGATGACGGCGCGAGCGGAGCTGCCGGCGACGACACCTGAGCCCTTGGCCGGGAAGAGCTTGATCATGGCGCTGCCCCACTTGGCTTCGACGGCATGCGGGATGGTCATCTGAGCGGTGAGAGGGACCTTGATGAGGTGCTTCTTGGCTTCGCGGGTGGCCTTCTCGACGGCGAGAGCGGTATCCGTGCCCTTGCCGAGGCCGACGCCGACGCGGCCCTTGCGGTCGCCGGCGACGACGGCCACGCTGAAGTTCATGCGACGGCCTCCCGCGGTCACGCGGGTGACGCGGCGGATATCGATGATCTTGGAGTCGAACTCGGGTTTGACGCGATCGCGGCTATCTCCGCCGCGTCCGCCTCCCCTGCTGTCGCGGCGGCCACCACGGTCGCTCGGAGCGCTAGAGCGCCCACCGCGGCTGGCGCTAGCCATATCGCGAGTGCGGCGGCCAGGAGTGATCTTGCTAGCGGCCGGAGCGGCCGTTCCAGCTACAGCAACAGCCGGGACCTTGATCTCCGGAGCTTCGTTATTGATATTTGTTTCTTTGGCTGGCATGTTTGGATATTAGAATTCTAGGCCTCCCTTACGAGCGGCATCGGCGACCGTCTTGATCTTGCCGGCGTAGAGGTAGCCGTTGCGATCATAGACGACCTTGGTGACCTTGGCGGCGATGGCCTTCTTGGCGATCTCAACCCCGACATGGCTGGCGCGCTCCACCGGAGTCTTGCCTTGGGCCTTGCGGGAATCAGCCGAGACGATCGTATGACCCTTGGTGTCATCGATGACCTGGGCATAGATATACTTGTGCGACTTGAAGATCGTGAGGCGCGGGCGCTCGGACGTGCCGGAGAGCTTGGCGCGGATGCGGGCCTTGCGACGGGCGAAGATCTCTTGCTTTTTCTGGATAGTGGTCATAGTGATGTTTTATGCGGCCTTCTTGCCTTCCTTCCTGCGGACGACCTCATCGCTGTAGTGGATGCCTTTGCCGAGGTACGGCTCAGGCTTCTTCATGGCGCGGACATCGGCGGCAAACTTGCCAACGCGCTCGCAATCGATGCCTGAGACCGTGACGACGTTCTTTTCGGCCGTGACCTTGAGGTCGGTCGGGATCGGGACATTGACCGGGTGGGAAAAACCGAGGGCCATGGCGAGAGTGGTGCCTTTGACATCAGCCTTGTAGCCGATGCCTTCGACGACGAGCTTCTTCTCGTAGGGCTTGTTGACGCCTTGGATCATGTTGCGGAGGTGCGAGACGTAGGTGCCAAGAAGGACGCGGGTCTCGGAAGAATCAGAGGCGGGTGTGAGAGCGACCGTGCCGTTCTCGATGGTCAGAGCGACCAACGGGCGGAAGGTCTTGGTGAGGGTGCCGAGCGGGCCCTTCACCGTGACTACGCCTCCGGAGTACGAGACTTCGGTCTTGGCGGGGATGATTATCGGCTTTTTGGCTAGGCGTGACATGTTGGTGTATAGAGATATTTACCAGATCTTGAAGAGAACTTCCCCACCAGCCTTGAGCTTGCGGGCGTCTTCGTCGATCAGGATGCCTTTGGGCGTGGAAAAGACGGTATTGCCGAAGCCACTGCGATAAGTGCGGATCTCGCTGGACTTCTGATAGACGCGGCGAGACGGCTTGGAGATGCGATCGACGCCGTGGATGCGAGCGCCGCTCCCTGCGAAATAGAGCAGGCCGATGCGCAGAGTGCGGCTCCAGAGCTTGCCGTCGACTTCGACGGACTCGACGTAGCCGGCCTTCTTAAGGGTCTGGACGACGTTGTCTGCGAACTTGGAGTAGGGCATCTCGACGAACGGCTTCTTGGCATCGGAAGCGTTCTTGAGGCGGATTATGAGGTCTCCTATGAGGTCGGTTACCATGATGATTTGCGGATACCCGGGATGACGCCTTCGTTGGCGAATTCGCGGAAACAGATGCGGCAGAGATCGAAGTCTCTCATGTAGCCGTGCTTGCGGCCACAGCGGAAACAACGGCGAACTACGCGCGACTTGAATTTCGGCGTCCTTTTCGACCTGACGATGACTGATGTTTTTGCCATGAGGCGGTAATGAAACGAGGATTGGTTAGCTCTGCCTCGCGGCTCGGCTTCCAATCGCTTTTTCCTCTAAATACCGAATATTTGTGAGGTAGATACGATACTAGCAGACGAGGCCCTACCGGTCAAGCTGCTTTCCAGGTCTGCCATCCTTGCTCGAATCATCGTGTCTATCATCGAGCACAGGCTTTGTCGAAGTCGCCTCTATCTTGGGCTTCCAGCGATCTTCCCTAGACTCAAATGACCAATTGCCGCGCTTTGCCGGTTGAGGCGCAGGTGCGACCTCGGCGCTCATCATCGTCGCCTTGAGCATCACTCTAGCTCCGGCATTATCGGGCAAGGCTGCTGGCGCCACAGGCATGGCTGCGCTAAGCGCCACCCTTTGATGCGAATCCTTGTCGATCGAATCGAGGCGCTCATCATGAGCCTCGACATTCTTCTTGACCCGAGCATCGATGCGCATAGCCAGGCTCGGTGAATCATCCTTCTCGACTTTGGCGAGGCTCTGATCGAGAGCCTCGACATGCTTGGTCAGCAAATCATCGAGTTCGGCCTTCTTGGGCCCATCGAGCTTGCCCTGCTCTGCCAGGGTCTCAGCCTCGCGTAGACGCGTCGCCACGAGCTGTGCCTGCCACTCGGCTTTTGCTTGAGTCGAGACCGCCAAAGCGCCTCTCAGAGGCTCGACGACGCTGACTTTGACCGGATACAGGACATCGCCAGGCAGAGAGCCCTCTGCGGCAAAGGCAGCGCCGGTGCTAGACAGGAGCAGGCCGACGATCAACGCCATGGCGACCGAGACCTTGGCATGTTGGCTGAATATGGCGTACCAGTACCGGCCGCTC